>JABDPH010000151.1 GCA_013042925.1 Eudoraea sp. | reverse complement strand
AAAAATAGCAGGTACCCCTGCCTTATCAAAATAGTTTGTGGCAATTATCCCATTACTGCTGTTAAGGTAGTTAGTAATAAGCAAATTTAAATAGGCAGTATCTATGAAAGGTTGATCAACCAGTAGTATAAGCACAGCTTCATACTTCATTTTGTTTTTTTCTAAAGCGCTAATACCACAGGATATAGAAGACCCCAAACCGGATTTCCAGTTTTTATTAAAAACTATTTGAACTTTTTCGTTCTCGACTTGTTTTTGAATTGTATTGGCCTGAGAACCCAACACGACGGCAACCGTATTACAAGATGCCTGCTTTGCAGACCTTATAGCGTTGCCCAGTAATGTGGTATCCCGCCAGGGTAATAATTGTTTGGTAGTGGATCCCATGCGGCTCGATGCCCCGGCGCTCAATATCAGGATAGCTATTTTTGTTTCTGAATGGGTCATCAATAAAGGAAACCTTAAAGAAATTAAGAATGGAAGATTCTATACGGTCTTTCCTATGTATTGTGATGGGTTTTTATCAAAACTTACCTTGCATCCATCACAGCAGAAATATACCTTTTCTCCCTGATATTCCACAATGTGTTTAGGATTTTTTTTTGAAACAGGAACTTGACAAACAGGATTAATATAATATTCTTCTGAAAACTTATCTTGTTCTTCTGCACCCGATGTTTGTTCCAATTTTTTGGAACCACAGCACGAGGCCTCAGATTTATTTTCATTCCGAAAATGATCAATAACTTCCGCTAAGATACTTATAGCCACCTCACTTGGCAACTTCGCATTTATATCCAAACCAACGGGACTTCTCAATACCGCTACACGAGCTTCCGAAATACCTTCTTTCTTTAAATATATTTTTATATCGTCTGCCTTTTTAGCGCTAGCTACAAAGCCTACATAACCAACGGAGGTTTCTAATGCCTCTTTGATGGAACGTTCGTCATTTTCGCCTTGTGTAGTAACTATAATATAAGTATTTGTTAGCCCTTTAAAAGCACTGAAATCTACTATATCAGAAATACTATAGGCATCTGGAAACATCTGCACATCTGCTTCAGTAGCCATCACCGATACCCTAAAATCTGCTGCCGCAGCCATTTGCACCAACTTTCTTGCGATATTCGATTTGCCAATTACAATTAATTCCGGCTGTGGTATTACAGGTTCTATCATAACTTCTAATGTTCCTTTACTTTGACAAGACATTACGTACTCTTTATAGGTAGCGGTTTCCCTAGAACCACCTTCAGGTGAAATACGTACACGTCGATAGCGTTTCGTTCTGATGACATCAATGGCTTCTTTTATTACGATACCACGAACGCAGCCACCTCCTATCCAGCCAATCAATTCACCCGTTTCCAAAATCAGCGCTTTATCCCCTACTTTACCAGAGCTCGGAGCAATACGGTCCACTACTTGAGCAATGGCAAAGTTTGTGCCTTTGGCCAAATGCTTTTCTATTTGTAAAGCTAGTTCGTTAAACATCCATCAATAATTTTTCTAATTTTAATAAACTATCCAAGTTGTGCGCCGATTCAAATGCATCTAAATGCGGCATCACATTCACCATTCCTTTTTGAATGGGCTGATAGCCATCCATTCCTTTCAACGGATTCAGCCAAACCAAGGTCTTGCATTTTCTGCGTATGGTTCTTACGGCCTCCCTAAGCACTGTTACACTTCCGGTTTCGAGTCCGTCACTGAGTATCACTACAATATGTTTTTGGCTCAAAAATTTACTTCCATACTCAGAGAGAAATTCCGTGAGCGACTCCCCTATCTTGGTACCACTCGACCAAGAATGTACATTCTTGCCAATCTGTTTTAAAACTTCCTGTTCATTGTTTTGTCGAAGCATTGGCGTAACATGAGTCAGGGTTGTACTAAAGGTAAAAAATTCCAGACTCTTAAAATAATTCTTTAACACCATTACGTATCGCAAAAGATAATAGCTATATGTATCCATTGAACCACTCACATCGAGAATAAAAACCACTTTGCGCTTTTCTTTGCGCTTTCTTTTATGGGACAAGTCTAACATTATTCCCCCTTTAGACACTCCGTGACGAATCGTATTTCGAATATCGATGCTGCCCTTGTTCGCATTCTCAAGTCTACGCTTAAAACGCATACTCATTTGATGAAATAGCTCTTCGGCCAGTTCTTCCAGTTTTTCCTTATCATTAACATTTACCTTAGAAAAATCAGTCCGTCTTAAGCGTATACTTTCATTTGCCCCAACAGTTTCTTTAGCCTCTTGTTCTTTAACTTCCTTTTTTGGGACTTTAAATTCCGTTCCCAAAAATATAACTGTGGCAGTGTCTTTTTCCTTTTTAAGTAGCTTGACTTGCTTTTTGCGTTGTTCTAATTTCTCTTCGTAATAACGACTCCAAAAACGATCGAACATTTCATCAAAACGGTCAAAATGCTCTTTGCGTTTACAATAAATAGCCTTTAAGCTATACTGAAATAGTTTACGATCTAATACCCAACCACGCTTTGCAACTTCAAAAGCATCACTTGTTTCTTGTGGGCCCAAAACAAACTGCCGCTCCCGACAATACATGGTAAAGTCGATTAGGCGTTCTTTGAAAGTATTTTCTAAAGCTTGCACGGATTATAGAAATTTTGCTTTTAAAAATGAACTTGAAATTGGTGTTTTTTATATCGTTGCCGTCCCATGTTTCATTCCGCTTAGGATAATATTCTAGGCAATAGGATATAAAAATTCTTGAACTGACTTGTTCCTCACAAACTCTATATCATCTTTATGTTTCAGAATACTACCTATGGTAGTTTTTACAATCTCATCGGTGATATTCTTTTGATTCATCAACAATAAGGTTTTTGCCCAATCTAGAGATTCTGCAATACCCGGTGGTTTGTGTAAACTTGACTTTCTCAAATTGTGAATAAAAGTAACCACCTGCGTAGCCAATGCTTCATCAATATTCGGAAGTTTTTTTGCAATGATATTAATCTCACCCATCTTTGATGGAAAGTCAACCCAATGATACAAACATCGTCGTCGTAAAGCATCACTGAGCTCTCTAGTTCGATTGGAAGTCAAAATCACCAAAGGTTTTGATTTTGCTTTTATCGTACCCAATTCAGGAATACTGATTTGAAAATCAGAAAGTAGTTCTAATAGATATGCTTCAAATTCTTCATCAGCCCTATCAATTTCATCAATCAAGAGCACCACAGGTTTATCAGCGCTTATTGATTGTAACAAAGGGCGTTGAAGGACATAATCCATTCCAAAAATCTGATTTTGGAGCGCCAGCTTATCCTCGTCTTGTTCAAAAAGTTTGATATGGAGCAGCTGCTTTTGGTAATTCCATTCGTAAATGGTAGTACTTACATCCAAACCTTCGTAACATTGCAAACGAATTAAATTCGTTCCTAAATGTTCCGCTAAGGTTTTGGCTAGCATAGTTTTACCAACTCCGGGGTTACCCTCCAATAATAACGGTTTTTCCAAATTCTTTAAAAGGAAAATGGAAGTCGCCAATGCTTCGTTGAGAATGTAGTCGTGCTCATAAAAGTCTCTTATCAGCGCATCGATTTCTTTATTCAATAGCTAAAATTTTAAAAAGCCATGCTTGGGGAGCATAGCTTCTGATTATAGATTCCGGGAATATCTAAGCCGATGTCGCTGCTTCTGCTGCGGCTAGTTTTTTTGAAAAATTCGAAACGAATTGTTTGAATAATTGATTAGAAACCGTGGTAATTAATCGAGAACCAAATTGTGCTATTTTTCCATTAATGGTAACATCCATAATGGCATCTAACTTTACCCCACCTTCAGCACGTTCAATAAGGTCAATGGTCATCATCATTTCTGCATTTCCATTACCTTTGGAATCTACCCCATCACCAGTCAATATTATTTTACGGTTTGCCTTATCTATTTCCTTATAAAAAATATCAGCATCGTATTTGACACCCATAGGGCCGAATTTCATTCCAACTTTTCCTTTATAATGGTTATCACCGACTTTCTCATCTACTGAAACTCCAGGTACACAATCCATTATTTTTTCTGGGTCGATTAAATGTTCCCAAACTAAATCTGTGCTTTGTGGAACTTCAAATGATTTATCTAATTGTGTTTTCATAAAATGGAATTTTATTTGATTCCCACAACGGTGGAAATCTATTTGTTTTTACTAAAAGTTTTATTCATGTGAAGAGCTTTCTGAGCTAAAAACTATCTAACCGTATGGCTTGCTTTAAATCCTTCGATCCAACAAAGTTGGACACCCAACGTCTAGAGGGAGGAGCCACTTTATTTTACCTTAGTACTTAGTATTTGATACTTCTAACCAAATTACTTTATTACTCTACACTTTCGCTTTTGCTACTTGAATCGCGTCCCAAACTTTGTCTGGCGTAATAGGAATATCCAAATGCTTAATTCCTAAAGGATATAAGGCATCTATGATCGCATTTGCAATTGCTGGAGGTGCTCCAACGGTAGGAGATTCAGCAACACCCTTCGCACCTAATGGGTGGTGTGGTGATGGTGTAATCGTATGACCTGTTTCCCAATGCGGCGATTCTACCGCCGTAGGCACTAGATAATCCATTAGTGTTCCGTTCAGTACATTTCCCTCATCATCATAAACAATACCCTCGTACATGGCCGGCGCAATTCCTTGTGTTAATCCGCCATGCACTTGACCTTCTACAATCATAGGGTTGATAATGTTTCCACAATCATCGATGGCCACAAAACGTTTTACATCAATAGCACCCGTTTCTTCATCTACCTCAACAACACAGATATAGGCACCGTTAGGGAAGGTTAAATTTGGTGGGTCATAGTAATGAGTTTCTTCAAAACCGGGCTCCATTCCTTGTGGGAAATTCGTGTATGCGGCAAAGGCAACGTCCTGTATCGTTTTAGATTTTTCGGGAGCTCCTTTTACAAAATACTTTCCTACTTCCCATTCAATATCCTCTTCACTCACCTCCAATAAATGGGCTGCGATTTTCTTTCCTTTGTCACGTAATTTACGTGCTGCGATTGCTGCTGCTGCTCCGGCTGTAGGTGTACTTCTACTAGCATAAGTACCTAAACCATAGGGTGCGGTATCGGTATCCCCTTCATCGATTTCAATATCAGAATAGGGAATTCCCAATTCTTCTGCTAGAATCTGAGCATAGGTAGTTTCATGACCTTGACCTTGTGACTTGGTTCCAAAACGAGCTAACACCTTTCCTGTTGGATGTACCCGAATCTCGGCACTATCGAACATGGCAATACCTAAGATGTCAAAATCCTTAGATGGCCCTGCACCTACTACTTCGGTAAAAGTGCAAATTCCAATGCCCATCAATTTTCCTTGGGCTCGCTTTTCAGCTTGCTCCTTTTTATAATCGGCATAGCCCACCATTTCCATGGCTTTCTCCAGCGTAGCTTTATAATCACCACTATCATAGCTCCATCCTAAAGGCGAAGCATATGGAAAATCCTCTTTCTTTATAAAGTTTTCGAAACGTAATTGCGCAGGATCCTTCCCTATTTCCGCAGCCAATTTATCTACCATACGTTCGATAGCATGCACAGCTTCCGTAACACGAAAAGAACAACGATACGCGACCCCACCTGGAGCTTTATTCGTATATACTGCATCTAATTCTGCAAAAGCATGTTCGTAATCATACGAACCTGTACAGATAGAGAACATTCCCGTAGGATATTTAGAAGGGTTCGCTGAAGAATCGGTATACCCATGATCTGCTAATGTCGAAACTTTAAAGGCTTGAATTTTTCCGTCTTTAGTTGCCGCCAATTCACAATCCATATGATAATCACGCGCAAATCCGTTCACCAAATTCTCAGAACGGTCTTCAATCCATTTTACTGGTTTACCAATTAAGAAAGAAGCGGCAATTGCAATTACATATCCTGGATAAACAGGAACTTTTCCTCCAAAACCACCTCCTATATCCGGAGCGATAATTCGAATTTTTTCTTCGGATAAGCCAACGTGACCTGCAACTAAAGCTAGAATCGTTCGAATAGCATGAGGCGCTTGAGATGTCAAATAAATCAACATTTTTTCTGTATCCTTGTCATAAGACGCAACCACGCCACATGTTTCAATTGAAGCAACATGAATTCTAGGAAGGTAAATACGTTCTTTTACCACCACGTCAGCAGCAGCAATTGCCGCATCCGTTTTTTCCCTATCGCCTCGTTCCCAATGGTAAATATGATTATCTTTTTGACCTTCTTTGTCTGGTCGTAGTAAAGGAGCATCTTCATCGCGAGCTTTAAATGGATCGATTAATGCTTTCATTGGCTCATATTGCACATCTACAGCTTCCGCTCCATCTACAGCGATATATCTGTCCGTTGCAATAACAGCGCAAACTTCTTGCGACTGGTGCATCACGGTATCCGTTGGTAAAACCATTTGCGAATCCGAAAGTAAAGTGGGCATCCAATGTAGATTGTATTGTGCCAAATCTTCACCAGTAATGACTGCTAAAACGCCTTCAATAGCCAATGCTTTTTCTTTATTGATACTTAATATTTTGGCATAGGCGTACGGACTGCGTACAATAACCATATGTAACATACCCGGTAATTTGACATCATCGGTATAATTACCTTTGCCGTGCAAAAATCGAGCATCTTCTTTTCGTTTTACAGAGTGACCCATTCCGCCTACCTCTGGTGTTGTTTTACATGAGAACATAATTTTTTTGTTTAGAGGTTAGACTGAAGCTTCTTTTTCTTTGGACATTTCTTCTGCGGCCTGTTGAACGGATTTAACAATATTGTTATATCCTGTACAGCGACATAAATTTCCTGAAATACCCCAACGAATTTCTTTCTCCGTGGGATTTGGGTTTGTCTCCAGCATATCTATAGACCTCATTATCATACCTGGAGTACAGAAACCACAGTGCAGACCATGTTGATCGTGAAATGCTTTTTGTAAAGGATGATTGGTGCCATCAGCAGCAATACCTTCTATTGTAGTTATATTAGCACCATCGGCACGAACGGCTAAATACGTACAAGATTTTACTGATTTACCATCAATTAAAATGGTACAAGCACCACAACTAGATGTATCACATCCAATATGGGTGCCTGTCATATCTAAATTTTCTCTAATAAAATGAACTAAGAGCAGGCGAGAATCAACTTCCGCAGAAACGCTTTCGCCATTAATTGTCATTGTTACATTGTGTTTTCCCATAGTGATTTTTATTGTCTTGCTCTTTCTAAAGCCTTATTCAACATTTGTTTTGTAATTGTATTCAATATTGATCTTTTATAGGCTTCAGAACCTCTTAAATCAGATTCAGGTTCAGCATCTTCACCAGCAATAACACCTACTTGTTTTATCAATTCATCAGTAACCTTTTTTCCTCTTAATACTTCTTCGCCTCGTTCCAAACGCATAGGCACCGCGCTGACATTGGTGAGACCAATGCCAATTTCTTGACAAACGCCATCATCATCTAGTTCGATATGAACAGCAACTCCAGCCGTAGCATAATCACCAACCTTACGTTCTACTTTATGATATGCACCGCCACTATTCTTTTTCGATTTCGGGATTTGAATTTCAGTCAAAATATCACCTGGTTCCAAAGCAGTCATATAAAAACCATGGAAAAATTTATCTATCGGTATGGTTTTTTTACCATCAGCGCCTTCTGCAACAATAGTTGCACGAAGTGCAAGCATCAAAGCCGGTTGATCATTTGCAGCATCTCCGTGCGCAATGTTACCACCAATAGTTCCAAAATTTCTTACGGAAGGGTCGGCAGTTAACCATACCGCATCACCAAAAATTGGATATTTTGATTTTAAAATTGCATTATGTTCTAATTCAGTCTGGGTTGTTAAGGCCCCAATTTTCAAAAAATCTCCATCTTCCTTTATATAAGATAGTCCTTCGATTTTACTGATATCGATAATGTGCTCGGGTGTGGCAAAGCGAAGTTTCATCATCGGCAACAGACTATGCCCGCCCGACATGTATTTTGCTTCTTCACCAAATTCCGCAGACAAAGCAAATGCTTCTTGCAAAGAAGACGCCTTGTGATAGTTGAAATTAGCTGGAATCATAATAATTTGTAAGTTAAATTAACAAGAAGTAAATATATTAAGAAATATATTTTGAATATAGCAAATTAAGTGGACTTTAACGAAAAATTTCACATATATAATAAGGAATAATTATTCTTATATATTTATACCTTATGATGAGCAAATAACAGATAAAAATTTTCATATTTTTATAAAGATTTTATACGTTAAATAAGAGTCATGAATTACCCATTATATTTAGATTATAATGCAACCACACCATGCGATAAGAAGGTGTTAGAATGTATGCTTCCATATTTTACTTTAGATTTTGGCAATGCATCCAGTGAACATCACCCATATGGTTGGGTGGCCAAAGAAGCAATTGAGGACGCCACTCTGCATATTTCTTCTCTTCTGAAAATAGATGAAAAGGAAATTATTTATACTTCCGGGTCTACAGAGAGTATTAATGCAGTATTAAAAGGTGTATACCGCAAATTAAAACATAAAGGGAATCAAATTTTGACTGTCAAAACGGAACATAAAGCTACTTTGGATGTGTGTGAATATCTTCAGGAAGAGGGTGCTGATGTTACTTATTTAGATGTTGATGGAAATGGGCTTATTGATCTTAATGCACTTGCACTTGCAATTTCAGATAATACCCTTATCGTATCGGTCATGTATGCCAATAATGAGACGGGTGTAATTCAACCCATGGAAGCTATTGCCAAGATCTGTAAACAAAAAAACACGCTTCTTTTCTCTGATGCGACACAGGCCATTGGAAAAATCCCATTAGACAATTTCTTTTCCTGGGTGGATTTTGCTTGTTTTTCAGCCCATAAAATTTATGGCCCAAAGGGAATTGGGTTTACTTTTGCGAAATTGGAAAGCCAGGCAAGCCTGCAAAGTTTTATTCAAGGTGGAGGACAACAGCGAAAATTGCGTGGAGGAACTTACAATACTCCTGCCATAGTTGGATTGGCTAAAGCCATTAAGCTTGGAATTAATAACTTGGAGGCTGAAAGGGATAGATTGTCCAACCTCAGAAATCAATTGGAAGAAGGACTTTCTTTAATAGAAGAGGCTACCATAAATGGCAAAAAATCAGATCGACTATGTAACACTCTGAATATATCTTATGAGTATGTTGATGGCCAGCAATTGCTGGCTGCCCTCAGCCAAAATTTAGCCGTTTCCAATGGCTCTGCCTGTAACTCTGCCTCGATAAATCCCTCTCATGTACTAACTGCCATGGGGATTGGCAGAAACCTAGCCCTTTCAACCTTGCGCATCAGTTTAGGCAAATATACAACCGAAGAAGATATACAACAGGCAATCCTCATCATTACCAAAGAAGTGGCAAAGCAGCGTGCGAGTAATTTACTTTGGGATAGGCGTTAATTTATTAATTCCTTTGATGTATTGGACCTGCCTTATCACGTAACATCCCTCCTTTTTTTCCGGCAAATACCGCCAATATTTCTGCAAAAATACTTGTTGCGATTTCCTCAGGGGTATTTGCTCCTAATTCCAAACCGCAAGGAGCATATATTCTGTCCAAAGAAGTCTTGGAAAGTGGTTGGCCTTGCTCCTTGAACTCATTTTCCATTTTAATAAAACGTTTTTTAGGTCCGAGTGATGCAATATAAGCAGCTTCACTTTCCAATGCCAATTTGAGATTCGACATATCTGTTTTAAAATCATGAGCCATTAAGATAATGGCAGTACGGTCATCTATAAATGGTTCTTCTTTATCCCCTTTGCTAATAATATGTTTAACAGTGGCTAGTTTCTCTTTTTTTAACTTCTGTATATTACCTACCAAACTGACTTCCCAATCCATTACTTTGGCTAATTCCAGCATGGGATATACGTCATAATTATCACCGTAGATAACAAGATGAAACTGCGGCGGAATCAATTCAACAAATACACTTACAGATTTTTCCGATAATTGATAGTTGTAAATGTTGGATTTTTTAGTATTGGCCACTGACTTAATATCCTTAAGCAGGTATTCTTTAAGTTCAAGATCTAATTTACCGCCTTCTATAGTGTTTTCTTTTGTGTCAAAATAGTAAGTAGTTCCCAACAATTCAGGATCTTCCGGACAAGCCGTTATTGTAATCAAAACATGAGACTGTCTGGAAGAAACACATTTTTCCAGTAAGGGTATGGTAGATGAAGTATTTGTTATGGGTGAAATTAATACATCAATCACCCCATTGCAACCTAGGCCTACCCCTATTTGGTTTTCATCATCCTTTGAAGTGTCATAAGTTACTATGGACGGCTTCTCTTTAAAAATTGCCATCTGTGATCGTTTTAAGGCATCACCCTCCAGGCAGCCTCCACTTATACCTCCCTCAAAAACTCCAGATTCAAAAACAAGCATCCTTGCTCCTTCTCTTCGGTAAGATGATTCTTCTACCCTAACTACTTGAGCAATAGCTGCTTTTTCGTTTGAAGACTTAAATTTATTATAAAGAGATAAAATGGATTTAATTTCCTTCATCTTTTATTATTTTATTTAATTTCATTATTTAGTGACAAGTGGCCATTTTAATTAACAGATAATTCACATGCCTGTAATTAGATTTTGTTGTATTTTTAACATCCAGCCTTTAACAATATTAAAATTTTTTTAGATTTTCATCTCCAAAATTTAGGTTAAATATTCAAGTTCGTTTAATTTTTAATTAATTCATTTTTTAACATGCAGCTTAAAGATAGTTTTGACAGAACAATAGACTATGTAAGAATTGCTGTAACAGATCGCTGCAACCTGAGATGCTTTTATTGTATGCCTATGGAGGGCATTACATATGAACCTAAGGCACATTTACTAACTTATGAAGAAATAACCCGGCTCCTGTCTGTTCTTGGCAAACTAGGGTTCAAAAAAGTTCGATTTACTGGTGGTGAACCTTTTTTGAGGAAAGACTTTGTAAAGTTGCTAGATAGTACTAATGAACTGCAAATGTATGACTCAATTCATATTACTTCCAATGGTACATTGTTAGAAAAGCATATCCCAAAACTAAAAGAACTCGGAATAAAAAACATTAATTTAAGTATAGACTCCCTCGATGAAGTACGCTTTAAAAAAATTACACGTAGAAATGATTTTACGAAAGTAATTAGAGCCTTAAATAATCTATTAGATGAGGGATTCAATCTTAAAATCAATGCTGTGGTGATGTTTGGTGTAAATACACAGGACATACTCCCTCTTGCAGAATTTGCTAAAAGCCATCCGGTGAATATTCGCTTTATCGAAGAGATGCCCTTTAATGGTGGTTATAAAAAAAATGCTCAAATATTTAAGGCGAACGATATCTACCGAATTATTAAAAATGAATATCCCAGCTTGTCCGCAAGACCTAAATCGCATGGTGAAACTGCCACCAATTACCAGATAAATGAGTTTAAGGGCGATATTGGGATTATTCCTGCCTTTTCGCGCACTTTCTGCAATACATGCAACAGATTACGTATTACGGCGAAAGGCGAAATTAAAACCTGTCTATATGATGGTGGCGTATTTAGTATAAGGGACTTTATGCGCCGGGGTATTTCAGATGAAGAACTGACAACCAAGTTTGTGGAATTGATTAAATTAAAACCCATGAACGGCTTTGAAGCAGAAAAATCCGGGAAAAATACCCTGGGTAGAGAGGTAAGTATGAGTTCAATAGGAGGCTGAATTTTGTGGAGAAGACATTTATAACATACGAGGAGGCATTAAGCATAATAGAACTAAATAAAAATAATTTTGTGACTATTCAAGTTCCTATAAAGGAATGTGGAGGTTATGTCCTTGCAGAGGATTTAACAGCAGATCGTGATTTGCCGCCTTATGATCGAATAACAATGGATGGCATTGCCATTGATTATGATACATTTCGAAATGGACAACGTGAGTTTCCTATTAAAGGGGTAGCTCCAGCCGGGTCACCACAGCAAACTCTCGACGATAAAACCTCTTGTATAGAGGTAATGACTGGCGCAATTTTACCTAATAATACGGATACGGTAATTAGATATGAAGACCTTACCATAGCTGATGGAAACGCCCATATTAATATTGCCGAAATTGAATACCGCCAAAACATTCATTTTAAAGGATCGGATATTGTCAAGGACTCTGTAATCACTAAAGCGGGGAATCTTATTTCTAGTGCCGAAATAAATGTTGCTGCCGCTACCGGAAAATTTACTATAGCGGTTAAGAAAATGCCTAAAGCCGTTATAATTTCTACTGGCGATGAACTGGTAGATGTACACGAAACACCTCTTACTCATCAGATACGAAGATCTAATGTTTATGGTATTCAGAACACTTTAATAGAATGGGGAATTCCAGCAGAATTAAGGCATTTACCAGATGACAAGGAAAAAATGCAGACTATTCTTGCCCAATTACTTCAGGAATTTGATTTGCTCATAATTACAGGAGGTGTATCTAAAGGGAAGTTCGATTATTTACCTGATGTATTGACATCGCTTGGTGTGGTAAAACATTTTCATAAAATACAGCAACGGCCAGGCAAACCTTTTTGGTTTGGGACAAGTAAAAATAATAAACGGGTTTTTGCACTTCCGGGAAACCCGGTATCTTCATTTGTTTGCGTATATATCTATCTTAGGTTTTGGTTAATTAAATCCTTAGGCATAGAGGAAACATTGTTTTATGTGGCCTTGAATGAAGAAGTCCACTTTAAACCTAACTTAATTTATTTTTTAGAGGCAAAATTAGAAAGTAAAACCGATGGATACTTGATTGCAAACCCGGTAAAAGGGAATGGATCAGGGGATTTTGCCAATTTAGTAAAAGCAGATGGTTTTTTGATATTGCCTCAAAATAAAACAATATTTATGAAGGGTGAAGTATATCCTTTTGTACCTTATAGATCTTATCTTTAAAAAAGATGGAAACTTCGAAATCATCCTGTTGTAAAAAAATCCATAGGCCAACTGAAATTGGAAGCGGGTCTAAAGGATATATTTCATTTCTATCCACATTATTGTTGATACTGCTGCCAAAGTGTCCTTTTTGTGTTGTAGCGTATACAGGAGCGATCCTTATGTTCTTTGATATAAATTATTCACAATTAGCTCCTTTTCTATTACATGCAAAACCAATTTTGGGGGGCATTATTGTTTTAATGATTCTACTTAATAATCGAGGTCGGAAAACAATTATTTCCACTGTTATTTCGGTGACAGCGTTAATGCTTTTAATATTGAATGCCTACTTTTATATTGAAATAATGCCGCAATGGGTCTTATATACAAGTTTTGTTTTTGCAATTTGGTATAATGGTAACTTTGAATATTTCTTTCGCTATTTAAGATGGAAAAAACAATAAGGTATATTTTCTTCTCTTAAAGTCATCGCCTGTATATTGACCAAGCGTCCTTTTTTATCTTGATCTTGATTTTTATTTAAATTATTTGTCTCGTTGGTATAAATGGTACTGACTCCCCTTTCTGATAGTTTTTATTGACAGGAGAGAGGAGAATAAAACCATCTATTTTTGACAAGGAAATCAAGTCGCCAGGGTTATTAATGATAGACTTTGATGCAAAAACAATTCCGTTATCCCAATTTATGTTTACCCCGATAATTTGAGTTAATTCCCCACTAACCTCAAAAGAATCATTTAAAAGCACATCTTTTTTATTGAGTGGTAATCCTAACGATTTGTGCAACCAATCCCTGAAATAAATATGAAAATTTGCAAAGGTGGAAACTGGATTTCCAGGAAAAGAAAAAACTACCGTATTGGCATTCTGATGAGTGCCGAACCAAAATGGTTTGCCTGGTTCTTGAGCTACCTGACCAAACAATTTATCTACGCCTAAATCCCCCAAGACTTCAGGAATAAAATCAAATTTTCCAGCTGAAATACCACCACTTAAAAGCAACACATCCATAGCTTCTATTGCATAACTCAACTTTTGGCGCATCAAGTCCTTATCATCCTCCACGTGCAAAAGCATAGGAGTAATGCACATTCTTTCCAAGGCACCATGAAGCGAATATTCGTTTGATCTTCTAATCTGATGCTGCAATGGTTGATCATTTATTTTTACCAACTCGTTTCCTGTAGCAATGACAGCTACCCGAGGCAACTTTTTAACCAATACCCTATTTTGGCCAATGCTGGATAAGATTCCCATTTCAGCGGCTGAGAGTAGCTTGTGTTTTTTTAAAATATTTTCGCCTTTGAGTTTATCACTTCCACGGAGGTTTATATTTTGGCCCTTAGTCGGCAGATTATGGACTGTAGCTATATCTTTTTCTATACTCAGATCTTCATATCTAATTACCGTATCGGCTTCGAAGGGAACTACGGCACCAGACATTATTTCAATACAATCTCCAGTTTCAAGAAAAGGGAATGTAGGTTTTCCGGCAGCTAAGATTCCTTTAATTTCAAAGGACCTGCGTCCATTCTCAATAGCATCAAAGTTTAGGGCAATACCATTTTTCATTGCTCTTTTATAAGGAGGAAAATCTCTGTCTGCATAAACATCTTCTGCTAAAACCCTTCCTATGGCATTAATTATGCGAACAGATTCTGTACCATAATCATTAGATTGATTGAGAACTATTGAGTAGGCTTCCTCAAATGAAATCATATGATACAAATTAGCTTTAAACCATTCATAAATCTGATTGCTTTATTTACACGCGCGTGTCCATTTTTTTGTTTTAAATCGATTCATTCTTAGGAGTTTCTTCCGGAAGAAGTAGAGTTTATTAAATTATTCCAAAGGTTTACACCCCCTTTTATTGAATAAGATTCACAATCCGGATATTGACTGCTTACGATGCTTGCCGCCTGAAGACTTCGGATTCCTGATTGACAAATAAAAAAAAGAGACCGCCCAGCCCTAAGTTTATGAATACAAGATTCCAATTCAGACAAAGGAATATTTATGGCCCCCTCCAATGGCTCTGAGTTAAATTCCTCTTTCGTCCGCACATCAATTAATTGCCAAGAAATGGTCTCATTTTTTATCTTTTTGAATTCTTCAACAGTGATCTCGTTTTCAAAAGTGCAATTGGAAATTTCGTAAGAACCCTCAAGTTGGGAACGCAAAGAATTTTCAGCCTTCAATGAAAAAACTGTTTTATATAATGATTGATTTAACCCATTATATATTAATAGCTTACCAGATAAAACTTCACCTAAATTTGTAAGACATTTAACTACTTCCAACGCCTGTAAAGTGCCAACAATTCCCGGAATTATCCCCAACACTCCATTGACATCACAATTGGGTATCAATGAACCCTCGGGAGCAACAGGAAACAAGCATCGATAGGTAGGTCCACCTTTGTAGTTAAATACACAAATATGGCCTTCAAAACTATGCAAGGCACCATAAACAAAAGGTTTTTTTAATATAACACAAGCATCATTAATAAGGTAACGCGATGGAAAATTATCTGTAGCGTCTACAACTATATCATAATCTTTGACAATATTCAGAGCGTTATTTCTAGTTAGAAAAGTGTCATAAGGTATTAGGTCGGTGTTTGAATTTTGCGCTTTTAATCTTTGAATGATTACTTCAAGTTTTGATTTTCCAATATCTTTTTCACCATAGATCACTTGTCTCTGCAGGTTAGAAAACTCCACCTTATCTCCCTCTACAATTCCCAGGGTTCCTACGCCCATGGCGTTTAAATATTGAAGTACGGGAATACCCAGACCACCTGCTCCCACTACCAAAACACGTGATCTGAACAATAAATCCTGTGATTTATTACCAAAATCTTTAAGCGAAGTCTGACGTATGTAGCGATTTGAATTCAAGTGGCTTCTAATTTGGACATTACTTCCCTATAGTCTTCCTCTGAATTTGCATTCATTAAAACAATATCCTCCCTCGGGAAAACCAATTTTATATCAGAATTAATTAAATATTTCCTCGGACAACTACTAGTAGCATGCTCCAAATAATCAATAGATCTGGTCAATCCTCCCGGTTCCCATATTGCCGCCAGAGGTTCTGGCAGTCCGCTTTCTCTCGTGGCAAATGCGGTAGCAATTTTTGATGTATCTCTTAAATTAATTAATTGATTTATTGCATTAAGATCTATCAACGGAAGATCGCAAGCTATTACAAGCCAGGCAACTTCTGGATAGATAGAATGTGCACTAAGTAAGCCATTAAAAGGTCCTTTGTATTTATCTAGGTCAATTATCGTATCTATATCCGTTGAAATTTCATCGGTCTGATCTTTCCTTATGCTCAAAAATGTTCTTGTACATACCTGTGAAAGCAAATTATACAAATGCTCTCTCTGTGGAAGATCATGATATTGTATTGCTCCTTTATCCTGCCCCATCCTTGTGCTCTTACCTCCTGAGAGTACCAGGCCAAATAGTTTAGTATGAGAACTGCAATCTTCTATATCCATTATTAATTAGATTTAAAACTAATTTTATACGTTTAACCAAAGTAAGGAACTTTTCTTTTTTGCAGAGAATATGTTCCCTTTCGGCAGAAAAAAATATCATTCGGAATAAATTCCAATTTGACCGACTGTCACAACAACTAATTTTTTTATCTATGATTCACTAAAAACATGCAATACTGTGCAAATATTCTGACTCATGCCACCGCCGTGTTTAACCACCGCTTACCGGAGGAATCAATGCTATTTCATCAAAACTATTTATCGCAACATCATCCGTTGCATAATTGTTGTTAACCGCTACTGCCAGCGAACTAAGCCTGGATAATTCAGGATAAGCATCGGAAAGATAGGACTTTAATTCTCCTACCGTTTTTATTTTTACCGATTTTGCATCGGGCATTGACAGGGTTGAACTGCCAACTATATCTTTGGTTATACCAAATAATAATATCGTCATATTAACCAATTATTTCTTTTTCCGGTCCTTTTAATAATTCAGGATACTTGCTAAAATGCTGTTTGTACAATCTCTTTCCGGTAGCGGCTTTAAAAGCATTTGCTATTGCACCACCTGCTGGAGGAAGTGTTGGTTCTCCAAGTCCTGTTGGTGAAAACTCATTTTTCATTAAATGAGTTTCTACTAAAGGAGCTTCCTTCATTCGAATTAATCGATATTTATCAAAATTATTAGCCATTGGCATGCCATCCTCAAAACCAAAATCGCCATACATTGAATGACTTAGATTCATCATTAATATAATTGATACGCTGGCATGCTTTTGTTGTTTTAGCAGTTATTAATATTCTTCTTAAAGTTATCAAAATTATAGGTATCTGACACCCATTTAACAAATTGTTAAATGTTAAAGAGTAAAATTTTAGTATTCTATTGTAATTATGGGCATTAAATCTCATCTTCTAAGCTTTAACAAGATTTAACAAAGTTTTTCATTCTCTTCATAATTTTAAATAGAATTGGCCGTTGTGCAGGTTGAACAACAAAACTTATGAAAATGAAAACGTATCTGAAATTACTCAGCGTTATTTGTACTGTTATCCTGTTTTCTTCGTGTGGGAATGCGGATGATGATGTAAATTTTGATATCAACCAAGCCGGTTCCCTTGGGTTAGGCAAAACTGTTGATCAATGTCTTGACCTTGGAGAAAATGATCTCGTATTATCTATTCAGGATCAATTCACTACCTTACCTGGTAAAGTATCTATATTTTTTAGAGTTTCTGACAAAACCGGTAATCCTGTTCCCGGATTGACAGCAGAACAATTTACTATCTATGAACAAGGCCGAAATGACGATTGTTTTAATACCATATCCGCCTCTGAGTCCTATGCTAGGATTTCTCCGAATTCACAGATTTTTAATAACAGCACATTATTAGTACTCGACCTTAGCAATAGTGTTCTCAGTGGTAGTTTGGAGGAACTAAAATCTGCCACAACAAGTTTTATAACAAATGTTATGCCGGCTGTGGAAGAAGACTCATTTAGGATGGCAATTTATTGGTTTGACGGAGAAGATGAACTACACCTGTTAAACCCTTTAACCGCCTCACGAGAAGAATTAATAGCTGCAGTAGAAGATATAACACCTTCTATAAGCAATGACCCCTCAACAGATTTATACGGGGCGGTAATTAAGTCTGCCAACGTTGCCTCCGAACTACTTATCGAAAGCACAAATAATAATAGTATTGGTGCTACTTCAGTGGTTGTTTTTACAGATGGTACAGACCAGGCTTCGAGATATAGTGAAGAGGAGGCCCTCCAAAAAGTGAATGAATCTAACAGTAATATTTCTTTTTTCGCAATTGGTTTAGGGTCTGAAATAGATACTGAAATACTAATGAAAATTGGTAAAACTTCCAGTGTTTTTGCAGGGAGCACAGAAGAACTTGAAACAACTTTTAATGACATTTCATTAAGGGTAACCCAACAGGCAAATAGTTTTTATCTTTTTGAATATTGCACCCCTAAACGAGATGGCAGCGGTGAAAACAATTTGGTCATACAAGTAAAAAATGGCAACCTGCAAGGGGGTGTTCAAACTAAATTTGATACTACAGGATTTACAGGCGGCTGCCAGTAAACGGACATTCAACAGATTATATAAAGAGGTGCTGAAAAGCACCTTTTTTTTATTGCCAAATATCCCGGCCAAGTAGGGTTTTTACGAAGTCACTTGTTTTATATGTATAAACCACAAACAACTATTGCAACTTAAAACTGTATTAAAAATTAAAAATTGTTTAACGCTTAAAAAGGAAATCATGCAAATATTAAACGAAATTATCCGTCAGAGTGCAATAGGGTCATTATCCAAATGGTATCAAAGTGCCGTACTATTAGTTTTCTCATCAATAGTAGTAATGTTGTTCACAATGTTGGTGGTCTTATTGGCAAATGCTTCCCAAATTTCTACAAATTTTAGTTACTTATTTGGGGGAATTATATAATCTTGGTGTTGTAAAAATGGTTAAACTTCACTAACCAGACTTATAAATAGGGAAAAACTCATTTGTAAATCATAGCATTTACAAAATCGGTATCGCCTGTATCCAAATCTATTAAAAAACCATTGATCACTGCTTTTTCAATTTTTTGATCTTTGGTAAGCAAGAAAGTTGGATTTTTACCCACTGCAAGACTAAACTTTGGTATTTTGTAGGCAGTTGAAATTATATGTATTGGTATTGGTGAATTTAAGATCTCTTCTTCAAGTTGTTCCACTCTGATATACGTGTAACCAGATTTAAGTAATTCTGTAGGGTTCAATTTATCCAAAGATTTAATTGATTTTAAGATCTCTGGATATACCATACCCGGTTTAATTGTATAGTCGGCAGCATTAAACGTTTGATATCCGTAATAGGTCGAAAGATCACCCTGGTCAATTATTCGGCTACTATACCAAAAATCGTTATGTCCTTTTATATCAACTTCCGGTCTTTGAATACCTAAATCCAGGATATATTTTGAGCCTATCAATTCATAACCAACATTTTCAATTTTTAAATCAAAAAGCTTTCGATCATTTTGTGGTATTTTTTCATAGTCTTCAAGGGCAATATTCTTATAATTACCATTTGCAATAGTATAAATTGCCGAAAGAATAGAGACATAATTCAATTTTCGTATTTCCTGTTTTTCAACATCGCCCGGATAACCACCAGATTCAATTAAAATTGTACTTGTCCCCCACTTTTGAATATTATCTCCAAAAGCACGTGGTTCAAAATCATCATTATATCTACCAACTTGCCCGGGCGCATATTTCTGAATGATATTATTCATAAAAACAATCACTTTCATAGCATTCCCCCTAACCTCATTGATTTCTTTCTCATAATTATAAGCGGGAGCCAGGTATGAAATAGTAGCCGGTTTACTGGTTCGTTCGGCATTATAATAAGTACTTTGGTCGTGAAGGTTAAATCCGAAGTCGGCTTTTAAACTATCACGAACACCTTTAAGGGTTTTGCTTTCAGGTGATTGGAGACGAAGTGCATCCCTGTTAATGTCTACTCCAAGGGTATTTCTTCTTTGAAATACTTCTGCACCATCGGGGTTTAACATGGGCAAAAAGTGAAGTCTTAAATTTTTCAATATCTCATCTTTTTCATCTTTAAAATCATCACTATTCAGAAAGTTTAAAATATCAAATATGGCCTGGGTAGCAGTTGGTTCGTTACCATGCATCTGTGACCATAAAAAGACATCTGTTTTACCGCTGCCAATACTAATGAGAGATAGTGTTCTGCCTTCTATGGAACTTCCAACAGTGGTAACATCAAATTTGGGATTATTCCGGTAACTATTTACTAGTGGAACTAACTCATGATGCTTAATTCGTCTATTATTCAGGGTTTGTTCTTTGTAAGATTCATAAGTCTCATACAAGGAATTTGTTATATCCGTGGATTGGGCATATAATGCAGAATTAAGTATAATTAGGAGCAGTACACTCAGGTATTTATTGGTCATTACTATCAGGTTTTTTTGGTACAGGTTTAAAATTAAGATTTTTGGTTGCTTTTCGTACTTTTTCCATAAAATCTTTACCCGGATCTGTTTTTAAAGTTCTGTAGTTATTGTCTTTCTCCAGCCATAAAGGATGGTCCACAAAATTTGTATACTCATAATGCCCAATTAAATACTCAATAGGATATTTTTCGTACAAATATTCCACTAACCATATATTTGCTTTTAGCTGTGCCCTGGTCAAGGGCAGTGCTTCAGTACCTCCAACGTTTTCCACGCCAATTGCACAATGATTTAAGCCAATGACGTGTCTTGCCATATTTGTTTCGGGCATCAAACTATAGATAGTACCATCACGGTCTACCATAAATTGTGAAGAGACATTCAAACTACTTGCATTCACTATATCGGGCCGTGAATTCGGTATAGTTGGCTTATCAAAAGCTTCAAAAGTTTCTTCTAAAGTAGGGATTACAGTCCAGTGCAATACAATGATTTTTGGGGAAATATCCGGAGAGTTCTGTTTAATTCCGTAGTGTTCCAACAGATATGCACGCGTTAATTCTGTTCGTTCTTGGTCAAAGACAATTGGCTTGTATTTAATTCCTTTCGAAGTTGTACAGGATAAAAAAATGATTGCCATAAAAGTTAGGAGAAACTGCTTCATTAAGTTTGATGAATAAATTATAAAATATTCGGATTATTTTTTTAGACTATCTGGCAATTCTCCTGGTCTAACCGGGCAGTGGCACATAGGTTTTATCAGTTTTCATCATCGGAAAGGTCTTATTCTTCCATGACTCCTTAGCTTCCTCAATTTTATTTTTACTGTGAGACACTAAGTTCCAATATATATGCCTTTCCTCAGGAAACGATTCTCCCCCGAACAACAAAAGATGGGAATTGGATTTGACCTTAATTTTGCATACATCGGATACTTTGGAAACCAAAATATTACCTTTTTTAATTTCATTATCACAAGCTACTATAGTGCCTTCGACAATACAAATTCCAATTTCTCCATATAATTCATTTGATGTATCAAGAACATAATCTTCACTGGTCTTAATTTCTAACATAAATAAAGAGGAATGAACAGGCACAGGAGATCTTCTGCCATATCCATTGCCTGCTATTAAATTAAAAGTTGTACTACCATCATGCCATTTGGGAAGTTCATCAGCATTAAAATGATAAAACTCTGGATCTATATTCTCTAAATGCTTTGGTAGGGCTACCCAAATCTGGTATCCATGGGCAACTAAACTACTTCTATCGCGAAGATCAGAAGGGGTACGTTCTGTATGGGATACTCCTTTACCTGCTATCATCCAATTTACAGATCCGGGTGTAATCCTTTGTCTGGTACCTAAACTATCTTCGTGCATAATTTCTCCTTCCAACATAAATGTCAAAGTAGCCAGTCCGATATGCGGATGTTGATCAACATCCAAATATTTATCAGGGCCCAAATTAGTAGGCCCCATATGATCAATAAAAATAAAAGGGCCAATCATTCTTTTTTTACGAAACGGTATAAGTCTCCCTACCAGGAAGTCACCGATATCCCTGCTCCTTTCGGCTATAATCAATCCTATATTAGACATTTAATCATATTTAAATTTCACAATGAACATGTTATTCCAAGAAGTTAAGTTAATAAAATTCAATCAATGATTTTAGAATTCGATGATTAGGCTAAATATAAGATGGATAAAACATTTTGGACTTCATTTAATGGTCAGATATCAGGAATTGCTCATTTTACCACAAGTTTGGGATGGCTCACAACAATAATTATATTTTCAGAGAGGTTGATTGTAAGTTTACAGTGTAAATAATAAGAAGTTAATTTTTTCATTTTCATATAGTGTTCTCGTAAAAGAGTCCTGATCGTAAAGACAGGGCTCTTTTTAGTTTTAAAAACTTTCAACACTATTACTTTTAATCGATATTGATAGACCTATGGCCAGGGTAGTGTATTTTTCGGGATATCCGATTAAGGCTAGATGTCAACTGACCTAGTCTTATTAAGGAATCCATTTATCTTTGCCAAAATCGGGTTTTCTCTTTTCCAAAAAGGCGTTTCT
>JABDPH010000135.1 GCA_013042925.1 Eudoraea sp. | reverse complement strand
CCCCTACCCCGGGTTTAGTAACCATGGTAGGAAGCGAATCTCCCTGAGCTGGTAAGTAATACAAAGCTGAAGTTCCGCCGTCATCCGGATTGTGATTGCTTATTCCCAATAGCGTACCATCGAAGGTGAGGACATGATCATTATTGTTATTAACTGCAAATCCTGTATTCAATGGAGAAATGGAATTGGTAAATAACTCATACTTATACAAATGCCCTTTGGAATTGTAAATTAATCGTTTCCCGTCTGGAGTCCAGTTTGGCGCTTGTATAGAGTGAGCAGATCTGAAGATAATTTCCCGATGACCACTCCCAATATCCAAAATCTCGAGATTGCTTGCAAGATAGTCGCGATACGGGGTGAAATTTGGATCAACCGGTCTTATGATCCTTACGTTTCTAAATTCCGCAGATTCCATTACATCGGGATTATGGGAACAAACATATAATCCGATATAAACAGAATTGTCTAATTCCATATTTGGTAATTCCACACTTGTAAACTCTTCACCAAATTTGGCGGTTGACATAATAAATTTATTGCCGTTTCTTTCTAACTGAATAACCTCTGGATAAGTATCCTCTGAAATAACCTCATTGGTATCTCCACCTATTTCTTTGCGAAATTGTAATGTAGTAAGACCATCGCCATGAGTAGTGGCATTTACATGTTTAGAATTTGCATCCAAACTGTTTTTTACAATCCATCCGGCCTTTCTGTGCGGGTCAACACCTTCGCCAAGAAATTTCACTTCTGCCCTTAGGATAAAGTCGCCCTGGATCGTTGTCCATAAATATTGAAAATCATCCTTGCCAAACCACATATTGGTCCCTGAACCAGAAATTTTATAAGTCTGATTTTTTTCTGAATATTCTGAAAATCCCTGTAATCTGCATTCCCCTATATCAGCATTTCTGTCAAAAATCCCAATTTTGTTTTGGCTACTAACTACATTTATCCCAAATAGTAAAAAACATAAAATGTAGTTATAAATCATTGATACTTTCATTCGATTTTGATTTTTGTTGAGTATTAATTTCCCGGTGCGTAAGGGAATTTTAAGGATTGGTAAAACTCCAGGTTTTCATCAGGATGTTCCACTCCGGGCGGAAGTTTTCTACCCGAAAAGGTTTGAAAATAAAGCAAACAGGCATTCCTCCACCATTTTGCTTCCTTTAACTGAATCTCCATAAGCATCCTTACTTCATTGTATTGATCATCAGTAATGTACTTTTTTGCTTGCTCCCAGATACCAATCATTTCTTCTACCTGATCTACACCTTCCTGATATTTTAAAGCAATTGTATCCCACAATATCAGTCCATTTCTTAACTTATAATCCCAGGGCAAATGATGAAACCACAAAAGGTATTCTTCGGGACAAGTCTCAGGGTCATTGAATATTTTGGCAATTTCCGGAGCATACTGGGAGGTAGCATTGCTTCCTGAAGGAGTACGATCAAATCCAATACCATCCTTATCGGCCTTGTGATAATAAGTAGGGTTCCACTCAGGCCTGCTTAAATCACTCACCCATGGACCCGGACCATAATGATGTCCTGTATCCATTAAATGATGTAGCCCCAAAGGTGTCATGTAGTTCACAACAGCTTCCCTGGAAACAGTCATCATGGCTTTAATTGGTTCTACAAATGCTGAATCATTAGTATAAGTTAAACGCAACCACTCTTCTGCTATAGTTTCAGAACTTAAGTATGGGTTCCATGCGAGGCGTCCGTAACCGTACCAGTTAGCTTGTGCAAAGGGATGACCTGTCCAGTTTAAGTCGGTTCCAATATTTGCCACTCCTGCCATTCCGGATATTTTGTTGTTAAAAAGAGAGCCATCGATAACTTTTGCAACTGTCGCATTTTTGCCTTTTTTATAGGTCTCGGTGTCCAACACTTCTTCAAATAATTTGGGAAGAAATACCAGGTGAGAGCTAAAACCAAGATATTCCTGTGTAATCTGAAACTCCATAACCAAAGGTGTATTGGGCATAGCACCAAACATGGGATGAAAAGGTTCTCTGGGTTGGAAATCAATTGGCCCGTTCTTTACCTGAACCAAAACATTATCAAGAAATTTTCCATCATAGGGAACAAATTCCTTAAAGGCTTGTTTCGCTCTGTCTGTTGCATCCTTCTCAGAATAGACAAAAGCCCTCCATATTACCATTCCATTATACGGCCGTAAAGCATTTGCCAGCATATTAGCCCCCTCTACATGGCTTCTACCATAATTCTGCGGTCCCGGTTGTCCTTCAGAATTGGCCTTAACTAAAAAACCCCCAAAGTCAGGAATAACTTTATAGATAAGCTCCGCCCTATCCTTCCACCATTTAATAACGTCCTTATCCAAAGGATCTGCAGTATTCAAGCCTCCTATTTCTATAGGAGCCGAGAACCTTGCTGTCAAATACACTTTTATCCCATAGGGCCTGAAAACCTCTGCCAAAGCAGCTACTTTTTCAAGATAGGCAGAAGTTAAAACCAGTGCATTTGCAT
>JABDPH010000128.1 GCA_013042925.1 Eudoraea sp. | reverse complement strand
AGCCTTGCCTTTTGTTGGTAGAATAATCCCTATTTTAGCCGAATCTATTTTTGAAAAAGAATGAACATAAAGAGGTCTCTGCTTATTATAGCAATTGTTTTACTAATAGATCAGCTCAGTAAAATATATATTAAAACAAATTTTGAACTTGGAGAATCAGTGGAAGTTTTTTCCTGGTTTAGAATTCTTTTTATTGAGAATGAAGGAGCAGCCTGGGGTGCCAAATTAAGCGATATTCTGCCTGTATCGGATAAAATTGGCAAACTGGTACTTACGGTTTTTCGACTTTTTGCAATAGTAGGAATTGGATATTGGTTATATGACATTATTAGGAAGAAAGCGACAGCAACTCTTGTTACGGCTGTTTCATTGATTTTTGCCGGTGCACTTGGGAATATTCTTGATTCGTTGTTTTATGGGATACTTTTTAATGACAGTTATAACCAGGTAGCAAGCTTATTTTCAGAAGAGCCCTATGGCAGTTTATTTTATGGTAAAGTAGTGGACATGCTTTATTTTCCGTTAATTGACGCCAATTGGCCTGAATGGGTTCCCATTGTTGGGGGTAATAATTTTCGATTTTTTGAGCCGGTATTTAATGTGGCCGATACTGCTATCAGCACTGGAGTAGGAATATTAATTGTATTTAATAAAAAGGCTTTCGAAAAAAAAGAAGCTTAAAAAGCATAGATTTTCTCGGGAGTAACGCAGTAATCCATCAAAATATCATGCTCCTGAGTATCACTAATTTTATCCACCGGCTTAAATAAGGAAAGACCTATTTTTATAACATCTTCGCGACATTCCTTTAAAAACTTATCGTAGAAACCTTTGCCATAGCCCACCCTGTAACCTTGTTTATCGAATGCTAAAAGGGGAATAAATACGACATCTATTTTAGGTGGAGATACCTCCAGTCCGTCCACAGGTTCCGGAATATTCCATTTGTTTTTTCTTAAAACGGTATTGTCTGTAAGTAAATAATGAATCAGACCGGTTTCGTCTAATACTTTTGGGAGCACAATATTTTTATCTTTTCCCTGTAAAACAGATAGAATGAAACTGGTATCAATTTCATTATTTTCAGTGATTGATAAAAAAAGGTGGTAATAATCACATGTCCATACAGGTAAATCCAATATCCTGTTAGCAATTTCTAAACTGTAGTTTGAAATTGCTTCTGAAGACAATTCATTTCTTAATTGAAGGTAGCTTAATCGAAGCTCTTTTTTTAGCATAAATACCGATTAAACCTGTAGCTAATTTGGGGAACTATTTTAATAAAACTAATCTTTTGCTGCAACAGCAAAATATATTTTAAAAAATAGCATCAAAATAAGGTACATACCTAAAGTGATGACATAATTTTCCATGCAGTGAATTAATTTTCTGGATAAATATAAAGAAATAAATGTCAATTATCCTATAAACAGCACCATTTAATCGGTGAAATGCACAATTTTTACAATTCTTTTAACAATTTTCCTGTTACGAAATAATTCAAAATTCTTAGGGTATGTACGGTAAATAATTGATTTATAAATAATTACACTAAACTCGATTTTTATTTTTAAAATATTTTAAATAAAAACAATTTATGGATGGTAGTTTCTAACCTTGTACAATATAGAATTGTCTATTTTTTGATTTAAAACCCGGGGGTTTTAAACTTAATATGAGGCTACGAAGTTTATAGTAATTGTATTGTAACTTACCTTTGTATTTAAGAAAATCATTCTTCCTGCGATTATATGCCTAAAATACCATTAGAGATTAAGATGAGTACATTGCCAGGCAGTCCTGGAGTATATCAATTCTATGATGTAGATGGCAAGATATTATATGTGGGTAAGGCAAAGAATCTGAAAAAGAGGGTTACTTCTTATTTTAATAAGAAGCATGAGTATGGAAAAACCCGCGTAATGGTAAAGAAAATAGATTCTGTAAAACACATAGTTGTTAAAACGGAATCTGATGCTCTACTTCTGGAGAATAACCTTATCAAAAAATACCAGCCAAGGTATAATGTTCTGCTCAAGGATGATAAATCCTATCCCTGGATTTGTATTAAAAATGAACGATTTCCCAGAATATTTCCGACTCGAAAGCTAATAAAAGACGGTTCTGAATATTACGGCCCATATACCAGTATGAAAACGGTGAAAGTTTTACTTGAACTTATCAGAAGTGTTTATCCTTTACGGACCTGCAATTATGATCTATCTCCCGAAAAAATTAATGCCGGAAAATACAAATTGTGTCTCGAATACCATCTTGGAAATTGTAAAGGACCATGTGTAGGACTTCAAACTTCTGAAGAATACGATAGACAGATCGACGATATTAGGCAAATTATTAAAGGTAATTTCAAATCCTCCCTCCATTATTTTAAAACGCAAATGAAATCTCTATCTAAAGAGATGCAGTTTGAAGAAGCTCAACGCATCAAGGACAAAATTGAAGTTCTGGAAAATTATCAGGTTAAATCTACAATTGTAAATCCTAAAATAAACAATGTTGATGTATTTAGTATTATTTCAGATGATGCATTTGCCTATGTAAACTTTCTTCAACTTTCACATGGATCCATTATTCGGTCACACACCATGGAAATTAAAAAGAAACTGGAAGAATCGGATAAAGAACTATTGGAGCTTGCGATTATTGAAATAAGACAGCGTTTTAATTCTCAGTCCAAAAGTCTTTTACTCCCCTTTTTATGTGCTGTAGGTGATGATATAAAAGTCACAGTTCCTAAGTTGGGAGATAAAAAAAAGTTATTGGAGTTGTCCGAAAGAAATTCAAAGTATTATAGACAGGAAAGGTTTAAACAAGTAAGGATAACGGACCCGGACAGACACACAAACCGGATTATGGCGCAAATGAAAAAAGACCTTCGCCTGTCCGAAGAACCCAGGCATATAGAGTGTTTTGACAATTCAAATATCCAGGGGAGTAATCCAGTCGCCGCCTGTGTGGTCTTCAGAAACGGAAAACCGTTTAAAAAGGAGTACAGACATTTTAATATTAAAACGGTTGATGGCCCTGATGATTATAAATCAATGGAAGAGGTAGTCCACAGACGCTATAGAAGATTGTTGGAGGAGGATTCTGGCTTGCCTCAACTTATTGTAATTGACGGAGGAAAAGGACAATTATCATCGGCCGTAAAAAGCCTTGATTTACTGGGATTGAGAGGTAAAATAGCAATAATTGGTATTGCGAAAAAGCTGGAAGAAATTTACTTCCCCAATGACCCAATACCACTTTATTTGGATAAAAAGTCAGAATCTCTGAAGATAATTCAGCAATTGCGGAATGAAGCACATAGATTTGGAATAAACTTCCACAGGAATAAGAGAAGCAAAGCAGCGATTGATTCTGAATTGGAACGTATTAATGGTGTAGGAAGGAAAACGGCAGAAGAGTTGCTTAAAACCTTTAAATCTGTCAACAGAATTAAAAAAGCTTCAATAGAGGACCTTTCAAAAACTGTTGGACAATCTATGGCAAAGAAAATTTATGAAAACTTCCATTAATCTCATATCTTAACCTAATGCAAAAATTGGCTTTAATTCTGACATTGTTTCTATGGGTTGGGATTGGCCGGGCACAGCAAAATGAACCGGACAA
>JABDPH010000125.1 GCA_013042925.1 Eudoraea sp. | reverse complement strand
AAAAGACAAATCGCTACTGAGCTTATAGGGTCCGTAATACTCCTGGCACTTGTAGCTTTTGACAATGTCATCACATGGAATGATGGAGCATTACTACTAATTGCCTTTTTAATGTACATTTTTACCTTGTACCGAAGGGAAAAGAAAACAGCAAAAAGCGACAGATCAGACATCAATAATAAACCTCAGGTTTTACCAATTGCCCTAACTATACTATTGTTAACAGGCAGTTTGGGAATCGTTATCTTAAGCTCCCATATAACTCTGGAAAATGCCCTGATTATGGTTCAAAAATGGGGCATTGAACAATCTTTTGTAGGTGCCATAATCATCGGACTTGGAACAAGCCTGCCAGAATTGGCAATTTCTCTAAAGGCCCTCTCTGAAGGAAAAGCCAGTCTTTCCGTTGGCAATATTGTAGGCAGCAATATTTTTGATCTTCTGGTTCCTTTGGGTATTAGTTCGCTCATTTCTCAAATACGGGTGGATAATGCCGTGCTTTGGTATGATATGCCCATGTTATTGCTTATTAGTATTGTCTTTGTTTGGTTTTTAGGCAGAAAGAAAGGACTACAAAAAAGAGAAGGTTTTGTTTTGGTCTTACTCTATATAGTCTATAGCATAATAAAATTTATTACAAGCGGGCCCTTATAAAAAGTAAGCTTAAACAAGACTATCTTATCAATCGCTTAATTAATTGTGCCAGGACTATGGAACCAAATGCGAACATAACAGTTACACCTAATTGTTCTAAAGATAATGGCAGCAACTTCAGCGCTTCGGCAATTGGAGGTATCAGATAGGCACTTAGAGTAATTAGTATTGAAAGAGCAATTGCCGCCCAGACCCATCCGTTTTTTGTTACTTCATTATTAAAAAAAGACTCCTCACGCTTTGGCATATTGAACACATTAAACAACTGAGCGAGTACCAAAGTATAGAAGGCCATGTTATTGATAATATCCCAATTTAACTTCAATACAAAATTTGAATAGACCACAATACCGATTACAGACGCACTAATAGATAAGCCGTAGACAATTGTGGCATACCAATCCCTTATTGTTAATATGGGCTCGTTAGGATCCCGTGGCGGTTGTTCCATAATATCCTCTTCGCCCTTTCCTAGTCCAAGCGCCAGGGCAGGGAATACATCAGTCACCAAATTCAAAAATAGTATTTGCAAGGGCAACAGAGGTGAAGGAAGATTTAGCAATGCGGCAACACCTACTGAAAGAATTTCGGCCAAATTACAGGACAAAAGGTAAACGGCAAACTGACGAATATTCTGAAATACCACTCTCCCTTGTCGAATAGCCATTTCAATAGCCGTGAATTTATCGTTCATTAAAATAACATCTGCGACTTCCCGGGCTGCCTCAGTGCCTCGTATACCCATGGCAATGCCTACATCTGCTTTTTTCAGGGCGGGTACATCATTGATCCCGTCCCCTATCATACCAACAATATTGGCATTTTTTTGATACAGCGTAATAAGATCTAACTTCTGCCGGGGTGTAACTCGCGCGAAAACTGCGGCTTCAAGCAATGGCGCACCAGCCATTTCCTCTGTAAGCTTGATATTTTCAAGATCCTTGCCCTCGAATACATTATTACCTAGCGTCTTTTGTTCAAGAAGTCCCACTTCTTCAGCGACTTTTTGTGCAGTTTTCGGATGATCGCCTGTAACCATAATTACGTTGATTCCTGCTTTCTTGTAAATATCTATAATGGCCTTTACATCTTTTCTTGGAGGGTCCATAAACCCAATTACACCGAGAAAAGTAAGCCCATTCGTCAAATTTTCCTTTTTGGGTATCTTTTCTACTTTCCTAAAGGCAAATGCTAATGTTCGAAACCCCTGAGAAGCAAGATCATCAACTTTACGGTACCAATCATTTTTAGTATCGAAACTTTTAACCTGATCTTCCTCTAAAATATGAGTGCAAGATTGTACCAGTTTCTCAAAAGCCCCTTTTGCATATACATGATAACCGTCTTTTCCAAGATGTACAGTGGCCATAAGCTTGCGATTGGCATCAAAGGGTAGTTCTAATTTTTCAGGATTTTCAATCTGGATGTTTTTTATGTCATACCCGGCCTGATCTGCAAAATCCAGCAACCCAATTTCTATGGAATCCGACTGCAATCTATAGCCGGAATGAATGACGTTATTGCAAAGAATACTTGTAAGCATCATTTTATTAAATGCTTCATTTTTCTTTATAAGATTGAACTCTTCGCCTTTTTTTTGAACTACATTGGTCAAAGAAGTATTTGCCAAAACAACAGTGTGTACCTTAATTTTATCTTCGGTGAGTGTTCCCGTTTTGTCTGTGCAGATTAAGTTGGTTGCACCTAAGGATTGCACGGCTTCCAATTTTTTAATGACTACCTGCTTTTTTGCCAATCGTAACATCCCTTTAGCCAAAGCTATTGTTGCCACAATGGGTAGTCCCTCAGGGATGGCTGCTACTGCCAAAGCCACACCTGTTTCAATCATCAGGATTATATCTCTCCCGCGTATAACCCCTGCAATAACAATTAAAATAACAAAGATTAAGGTTAACCAGATAAGCCATTTTCCGAGTTGTTTCAGCTTTTTTTCCAAAGGTGTCGCTTCCTTTTCCGCCATCACGCCCATTTGTTGGATCTTTCCCAACTGGGTATTTTCGCCCGTTGCAGTAACAATTGCACGAGCAGACCCGGTTACTATTGTAGTGCCCCTAAAGACCATATTTTTCTGATCGGTAACTGGGGTTTTTTCAGATAGGATAGCTGTGCTTTTGCTTACAGGAATGCTCTCGCCGGTTAAGGACGATTCCTTTACCGACAAACTATCGACCTCAATTAAGCGAGCATCTGCAGATACTACATCTCCTGTATCTAATAGAAGGATATCGCCCGGAACAACGCTGGCAGCCCGAATTTTACGTTTTTTGCCTGCGCGTATCACAAAGGTCATAACCTGACCTAATTTTCGGAGTGCTTCTAACGAACGAATTGCCTGCAGCTCCATAAAAAATCCAATGGCAACAGAAATAAATATTACTATAACAATGGCCAATCCTTCCAATAAATCACTGAATACAAAGGCCAGGATCGCAGCAGCAGCAAGGATGTAGATAATTGGGTCTATAAACTGGTCGGCTAATATGCGCCAACGGTTCTTTGGTCCTTCTTGCAGAATTTGGTTCGGGCCGAACGTTTGGCGTTGTTTCAATACAGTTTCCCTGTCCAATCCAGAAGTAAGATTGCTGTCGAGTCTGTCTGCAACTTCTTGTACGGTAAACGAGCACGGTGCCTTGACCATTTAAATAAATGTATTGCTGAAAATAATTCTATGGTTTAAAATTAAATAGTAAATAACAAATATGTATTGAAATTCTTAATAATATTTAGCTGGTTAGCATAAACTTAAGAAGGGTTGTTGAATCTTTTGGTAACCGATCTATACAGTAAATGTGTGATGTTTCATATCAAAAATGCCTAGGAGAATAACGATTGACAATGGTTCTAAACTCTCCCATTATTTATGATCCAAAGGTATATTTTTAAAATTCCACCCTTCTAAAAATCTATTTGCAGGTCCTGACGGAATTAAATATTGTGTGACAAGTGTCATACTAATAATTGATTCGGATATTATCAAGGTAAGAATCATAAAAAAATTAAATTTCATATGATTAAGTCTAGTTCTGACCCTTCTATTGGAAAATATAACCAAAATCTTGTATATACAATTTGTTTTGGGTTATGGTTCTACCAAAAACGATCAAAATTTGAACTCATATGGCCATAGAATATTTCATAAATTTAATGGGTACACTATTTTTGTATTTAATTAGTTATAGTTCATAACGATATCCAATTTTTGGGTAACATTATGAAAAATTCACGAATACATTAATTGAACGTATGAATATAGCAGTCACTGGAGTTGGAGGAGGAGTTGGTATGAATATTATTAAGTCATTGGAAGATTCTGACT
>JABDPH010000117.1 GCA_013042925.1 Eudoraea sp. | reverse complement strand
CTCATAAGTAGGGGCATCATCCAGGGGAAATTCATCCGGAACTAATTGTATTCCATGTTTGGCTTTTACGATTTTAACGGTATCCTTTATAAGCGTCAGCGTTTTCAGACCAAGGAAATCCATTTTTAAAAGACCCGCATTCTCTACCACGGAATTGTCGAACTGGGTTACGTATAAATCAGAATCCTTAGCGGTCGCAACGGGAACAAAATTGGTTATGTCATCCGGGGTAATAATTACGCCACAGGCATGGATGCCGGTATTACGCAAAGAACCTTCAAGTACCCTGGCCATTTTCACAGTCTGCGCCTCCAAATCTTCTCCCTCCGATATATTGAGCAGATTATTTACTTTTTCCAATTCATCAGACCGAAACCGCTTTCTAAGATCCGCTTCAGGAACGCCAAATATTTTACTCAATTTGGACATATTAGGAATCAATTTTGCAATACGATCCGCATCGTTTAAGGGTAGGTCCAGAACTCTTGCCGTGTCTCTGATAGAAGATTTTGCGGCCATGGTTCCATACGTTATAATCTGAGCTACCTGGTTGGCCCCATATTTATTGATTACATAATCCATGACTTTTCCGCGGCCTTCATCATCAAAGTCAATATCGATATCTGGCATGGATACCCTGTCGGGATTTAGAAATCTTTCAAAAAGAAGATCATATTTCAATGGGTCAATATTGGTTATCCACAGGCAATAGGCCACTACGGAACCCGCAGCAGATCCCCTGCCGGGACCTACTGAAACGTCCATATTTCTTGCTTCCCTTATAAAATCCTCGACAATTAAAAAGTAACCCGGATAGCCGGAGTTCTCTACTGTTTTTAATTCAAAATCAATTCGTTCCTTTATTTCATCGGTAATCTCGCCATATCTTTTTTTGGCCCCTTCATAAGTGATGTGCCTTAGGTAGGCATTTTCACCTCGTTTTCCTCCATCTGCTTCATCTTCTTTAACCCTGAATTCATCAGGAATTTCAAACTCTGGTAACAATACATCCCTCGCCAGTTCAAAAGGTTCTATTTTATCTACGATTGCCTGAATATTCAGAATAGATTCAGGAAGATCCTTGAACAATTCTTTCATTTCGGCACCACTCTTAAAGTAGTATTCCTGGTTCGGCAAGCCATACCTGTAGCCCCGACCTCTTCCTATTGGGGTGGCCTGTTTTTCCCCATCCTTTACACACAATAAAATATCGTGAGCGTCTGCATCTTCCTTAGCGCAATAATAAGTATTGTTTGTAGCCACTAGTTTTACCTGGTGTTTCCTGGCAAATTCAACAAGTACCTTATTGGCTCTTTCTTCATCTTCCTGGCCATGCCTCATGATTTCTAAATAAAAGTCATCTTTAAACATAGTTTTCCACCAAAGCAGGGCCTCCTCAGCCTGATTTTCACCAATATTCAGAATTTTGGAAGCTACTTCACCATATAGGTTTCCACTCAGGACAATGATATCATCTTTAAACTGGGATATAATGCTTTTATCAATTCTGGGCACATAGTAGAATCCATCGGTGTAGGCAATAGAAGACATTTTTGCCAGGTTGTGATATCCGTTTTTATTTTTGGCCAGCAATACCATTTGATACCCATAATCTTTGACATTTTTATTGGTATGGTCATCGCACACAAAAAATTCACAACCAATAATGGGTTTTATAAAATTTCTTTGAATAGTATTTTCATTTTCTGCTTCGCCCCCAGCAGTCTCTTCTACCATTTTATTATGGGCCTTAACCTCTTTAACGAAGTGAAAGGCACCCATCATATTGGCGTGATCTGTCAATGCCACCGCAGACATCTTGTTCTCAGAGGCACTTGCAACCAGATCCTTTACTTTTATGGTAGACTGCAGAACCGAAAATTGAGAGTGGTTATGCAGATGAATAAATTCTGCGTCTTCAAGCGACTTTATATTTTGGTTCAGGTCCTCTTCAGAAACTTCTATTACATCTAAATTTTTGAGATGTTTAGCTATTTTTTCAGAAGCCTTCTTTAGGTTGATATGTTTTAAACCTATTAACTGAATTTCCTGAGGGTTGGCTTCAGTAAATTTTTCGAAGTAATCTGGTTGCACATCCAGTTGTACTTTGGTGTATTGATTTCTTCTTATGAGTTCTAAAAAACATCGGGTAGTGGCTTCTACATCAGATGTGGCATTGTGTGCTTCGGCAAAAGGCGTATTGAACAAATACTGATGAAGCTCCGTAAGGGTAGGGAGCTTAAATTTACCACCCCGTCCTCCCGGAATTGCGCAGAGGGTGGCCGTATGTTCAGTACATGTATCCAGAACAGGCAATTCTCCCAGCAGCGTTTTGTGGTTGGCTCTGTAAAATTCAGCCCCCATTATGTTAATATCGAAACCAACATTCTGGCCTACCACAAATTTCGTCCTGGCAAGGGCATCATTAAATTTTTCCAAAATTTCAGCCAGGGGATGTCCCTTTTCACGGGCAAGTTCGGTAGATATTCCGTGAATTTTTTCAGCGTCATAAGGAATATTGAAGCCATCGGGCTGTATCAGGTAGTCCTGCTGGTCCAATAAATTACCCATTGAATCGTGCAATTGCCAGGCAATTTGAATACAACGGGGCCAGTTTTCAGTATCACTTACCGGAGCATCCCATCGCTTGGGCAAGCCAGTAGTTTCGGTGTCAAAAATGAGGTACATAGTAATTTGGTATCAGCTTGAAAAAAAGTAGCTAAAAATAATCAAAAACATAATTCATAAATAGCAGAGTTGTCACGAGTTATTAACGCCGGCACAGATATTATTTTTTAAGTTCTTTTGAGATACATATCTTTAAAACATAAAGTTATAAGAAATGAATATTAAGATCAAATTGTCAGGTTTAGAGCTAATATTGAGTGTTTTGGTTTGCGTAACAGTATTGCAAAAAACCTTCGGACAAGATAATAAGCCGCCGAATTTTATCATAATCTTTGCAGACGATCTTGGTTATGGAGACCTGGGGGTTTATGGCCATCCGACTATTCAAACTCCCAACCTGGATCAAATGGCATTCGAGGGACAAAAATGGACCAATTTTTACGCGGCTGCCAGTGTTTGCACACCCAGCAGGGCCGCTTTACTTACTGGAAGATTAACTGTAAGGAGTGGTATGTCCAGCCATAAAAGAAGAGTGCTATATCCCAATTCCAAAAATGGTTTGCCGGCATCTGAAATCACCCTGGCCGAACAACTCAAGCAGGTTGGTTATACAACAGCCTGTATAGGAAAATGGCATTTGGGCCATAAGGAGCAATATCTCCCAACCAACAATGGTTTTGACTATTACTATGGGATTCCATATTCCAATGATATGGATAAGGTGGTAGATATTCCCTATTGGGAGTATTGGAAACAACCCGATGAGGCAATTAAAACAAATCATTTTAATGTACCGCTAATGCGGAATACGGAGATCATAGAACGCCCGGCTAACCAAAATACAATCACCCTAAGATATACAGATGAAACTATTGCATTTATTAAGAAAAACAAGGAAAAACCGTTCTTTATCTATTTAGCACACAATTTGCCCCACATACCCTTATTTGTCTCAAAAGAATTCAGAGGTAAAAGCAAACGTGGATTATACGGAGATGTCCTGGAAGAAATTGATCATGGGGTTGGGAAAATAATTACCACCTTGAAGGAAGAAGGTCTCGAAAATAATACCATAGTGGTGTTTACTTCTGATAATGGTCCATGGTTAAGTTTTAAGCTGAATGGCGGTAGTGCAGGACTTTTAAGAGCCGGTAAAGGAACAACATGGGAAGGAGGAATGAGGGAACCGGGAATTTTCTGGGGTCCTGGTTTAATTAAGCCGGGGTTGGTAAACGGCCTGGGCTCTACAATGGATCTATTTACGACATTTAGTCGTTTGGCAGGAGCCAAAATTCCGGAAGACAGAATAATTGACGGGTATGATTTAAGTGAAACTTTGCTGCATGGGAATCCAAGTCCCCGCAAGAAACTTTTTTATTACAGGGGTACCGATATTTATGCAGTGCGTTTAGGAGATTTCAAGGCGCATTTTATTACCCAGGGGGAATATGGTCAATTTGGTAAAAAAGAGGTGCATGACCCTCCACTGCTATATAATTTAAGTACTGATCCCGAAGAGCGATTTGATGTAGCCAAAGAAAATCCGGATGTTATTAAAGATATTAATTCGCTTATTTCTGAGCACCGCTCTAAATTGGTATTTGGTCAGGATCAATTGGTAGAAATAGAATAAAAGGAATTCGTTTAAAAGTATTGGTGGTTTATAGAAAACACGTATATTTGCAGCCCATTTACGGGAAAAAATAAAAGAATTAATAATCGAGGGTCGGGCACCCTACAAAATTAATGTGATATGCCAGTTAGAATTAGATTACAAAGACACGGAAAAAAAGGAAAACCGTTTTATTGGGTAGTAGCAGCAGATGCGCGCTCAAAAAGAGATGGGAAGTTCCTTGAAAAGTTAGGTATCTACAACCCTAATACCAATCCTGCCACAATTGAATTAAACATTGACAATTCTGTTCAATGGCTTGTAAACGGAGCTCAGCCTTCAGATACTGCCAGAAGAATTTTGTCGTATAAAGGTGTTTTATATAAGCATCACTTGTTAGGTGGTGTTCGTAAAGGAGCTTTAACCGAAGAACAGGCAGAAGCAAAGTTCAATGCCTGGGTAGAAGAAAAAGAAAAGACTATTGCAAAGAAAGAGGCCGGGCTTGATAAGGTAAAGGCTGATGCAAAAGCAAAAGCTTTGGAAGCTGAAAAAGAAGTAAGCGAAAAAAGAGCTTTAGCAGCAGCAGAGGCGTTAAGCGAAGAGGCTGAAGCAGAAATAACTGAGGGAGAAATTGTTGTAACAGAAGAAGCCGGAGCAGAAGCCGAGGCAACTGAGGAAGCAACTGCTGCGACAGAAGAAGCTGTGAAAGAAGAGCCCGTTGCGGAGGAAGCTGCTCCCATAGCTGAAGAAGCAGTAGCCGAAGAAAAAGCAGAGGAAGCTGCTCCTGCTGTTGAAGAAGCTGCCGAAGAGGCCGCTCCTGCTAAGGCAGAAGATGCTGCAAAGGAAGAAGGTGACACGGAAGAAAAGCCCGCTGCTTCTGATAAGAAAGAATAATTATTAGAACGAGATGCAGAAGGAAGATTGTTTCTACCTGGGCAAAATCGTTTCAAAACATAGTTTTAAGGGGGAGGTACTTGTTAAACTCGATACCGATGAGCCCGAAATATACGAAAACATGGAATCAGTTTTTGTTTCATTAGGAGACAATCTGGTTCCATTTTTTATTGAGAAGTGTTATTTGCATAAATCGAATCTGCTCCGTATACGGTTTGAAGACATTTCATCTGAAGCCGATGCAGATCGTATTATAGGTTCTCATCTGTATTTTCCTTTAGAATTCCTGCCCAAACTTTCGGGTAACAAATTCTATTATCATGAAATTATAGGGTTTGATGTGATCGATAGCCAACACGGAAATATTGGAATTATTACAGGTGTAAATGATTCTGTTTCCCAGGCACTTTTTGAGGTACAAAAGGATGATAAGGAATTGCTTATCCCTGTCGCAGATAATATCATTGATAAAGTTGACAGAGACAACAAAACGCTTTACGTAACTACTCCCGAAGGCCTGGTAGATCTCTATCTTTCCTAGTATTTTCAATTGAGATTAGAAGAGCATAGCACTTTTTAGGTTGTTTCTTTTTTTCTATCTTTCATTATCCTTTTTATTTTGGGTAAAAAATGAATATCCGAATTGTTTTTTGTCTTGTGGCTCATGCTTTATTTTTAAGCTGCACAATTGAAAATTCGAAATCTATTGAAGATTTTGAAATACACCCTGATTTTAAAATTGAATTAGTTGCCTCTGAACCATTGGTTTTTGATCCAGTAGACATGCAGTTCTCTCCCTCCGGTAAAGCCTATGTTTTGGAAATGCCCGGATATCCTATGAGGGATGAACAAAGCCGGATTATTCTTTTGAAAGACACTGATGATGACGGGATCTATGATGAAAGGAAAGTTTATGCTGATAGCCTCGGTGTAGCTTCCTCTTTTATGTTTTACAATAATGGTTTCCTGGTTGCTTCCCCTCCTCATCTTATTTGGATTTCTGACCAGGATTTTGATGGGTCGGCCGAAGAACGTGTCCATATTATGGATGGATTTAGCAATGAGAATCTTCAACATAATTTTAATGGCTTGACTTATGGATTGGACAATTGGGTTTATGCAGCAAATGGTGGAAACTCGGGGAAACCCTATTTTTTCTCTAAACCTGATGCTATTCTAAATTTAAGAGGAGGTGATCTCCGTCTGGATTTGGAAAATGAAATTGCTGAGAGGGTAGGGGAATCTTCCGGGGGATTTAAAATTACTTTCGACGAATGGGGCAGATTATATGAAACGCATAACCTGGAACATGTTTCACAATTGGTATTTGAGGATCGTTATTTCCGAAATTTTCCTGTTACTCCCGGACATGCATTAACAAATATCTCCGATCATGATGAAAACGGCTTGTCTCGAATTTATCCCATTGGTGAGCAGGAAACCAGGGTAAATCACCCCGAGCAATCCGGGTATTTTTCGGGAGCATGTGGAATTACATTTTACGGGGGAGGAATTTTTCCCGAAGATTTTGATTCGTCTTTATTGGTGGCCGATTGCGTTCTAAATCTCATTCACATGGACCTGTTAACGGAAAACAATGCAGCTTCCAAAGCAAGCAGAGTTGGAGAAAAAACCGAATTCCTGGCGTCGAGTGACAGGGCTTTCAGGCCTGTTAATATGACTGTTGGCCCGGATGGGTCTCTTTACGTTTTAGATATGCACAGGGAAGTCATTGAACATCCTGAATGGATTCCGGATGATATTGAGGCCCAATTGGATTTAAATGCTGGGAGAAAGAAAGGAAGAATCTATCGTATTACCGGAATCCAATATAACTATGAAAAACCAAAAGATCTGGAAAGTTTCAATGAAAAAGAACTTGTAACGGCCTTGGGGAACAAAAATCAATGGATAAGGAAGACAGCTCAACAACTACTTGTAACAAATAAGAACTATAATTCAGTTCCTTTACTTGCCGCACAATTGGACAGCACTCAAAATCCTTTGGCAAGAATCCATAGTTTATGGACACTTGAGGGTTTGGGTAGTTTAAGTAACAAACAATTAATGAAGGCTTTAAATGACCCTTATAGCCCCATTGCCGAAAATGCCTTGAAAATTCTTGAGGCAAGACCAGAAGAAATTGACAAGTTTATGGAACCACTCCTGAGTTTGACCCTGGGAAGTAATTCACGACTTAGAATGCAGGCTAATCTTACCCTCAGTACTATCTCAGATTCTTTATATTTTGCACACAGAGGTCAAATCGCGTCCCTATTGAGAAAGTCATTGAAGGAAACTCAATCAGATCAATGGAATAGAATGGCAATGTCATTTGCATTAAGCAGACAGGCTAGCAGTTTTGTTGGTGAAGAGTTGACTAATAAGAAGGAGCTAACAGAAGATCAAAAACAAGTATTGGGAATTTTGACCGGAATAGTTGGAAAAGAAATGGATGGTCTGAGTATTAAATCCGTTCTCGATGGGATCTATAAAAGTAATACATCAACATCATTAAAAGCCGCACTCATTGAATCACTTTCCGAAGGATACATTCAGAGGGTAGCTCAACTAGCTGATAAAGACGGGAAGAATTCAATTTTACAAGCTTTGAGAAGTCTGGAAAACACTAACGATCTGGGTATAATAAAAGCTGCCGGAGAACTGCGTCTTGCCATGGGATTCCCATCTTCTAAAAAGATAAATGAATTAATGGCGCAATCCCAAAAGGATATTTTAGCCCAAAAGGGTAGTGTAGATCAGCAATTAATACAATTAAAGTTAATTGGCTTGTCTGATTTCGATAACAGAGCCGCTTTATTGTACACATTGTTAGATAGCAAAAGACCAATGGTTTTGCAAAGGGAATCCCTTAAACAATTATGGAATTCTAACGAAAAAGAAGTGGGTCCAAAACTTTTAGGTATGTGGAATTCTTTAGCTCCGGAAGCCAGAAAGTATGCAACGGATATACTGTTATATAAATCCTTTAATCATGATGTGCTTCTAGCTGCCATGGAAGATGGAACAGTGAACCTCGGTGAATTTAATCTGGATCTGGAACGCAGGAGGGTGTTGTTGTTTTCTGATGATGAAGATATTCAAAAACGAGCCGAGGCATTATTTTCAGATAGCGGAGTTGTTCAAAGGAAACAAGTAATAATAGAAATGCAACCTGCTTTGGCTCTTAGCGGAGATTCAAGAAATGGAAGTATTGTATTTAAAAACTTATGTTCAAGCTGCCATATCTATGGGAATACAGGTAATGAC
>JABDPH010000116.1 GCA_013042925.1 Eudoraea sp. | reverse complement strand
GCAGTCCTTATTTGATTTACCGGATTACCGTTCTCACCTTGAACAACGGGGTAGCAGGCAGACCATGATGCTCGGATTCTCGGATGGCACAAAAGACGGTGGTTACTTAAAAGCCAATTGGTCTATTTTAAAAACCAAGGAGGTTTTGTCAAAGGTTTGTTCAAAAAACGGTATCGATGCCATATTTTTTGACGGCCGCGGCGGACCGCCGGCACGTGGTGGCGGAAAAACACATCGCTTTTATGCTGCACAAACTAAGGATATAGCCAATAACGAAATACAATTAACAATTCAGGGTCAGACCATCACAAGTACGTATGGTACAAAGGAGCAATTCATGCATAATTCTGAGCAGTTATTGACTGCAGGATTATCCAATAATCTCTTTGGAAAAGAAAATATAATATCAAAAGAATCACGAAAGTTATTGGAAGAACTTTCTGATCTTAGTTTTGCTAAATATGATGCTCTTAAGCAGCACGAGATGTTTATTTCATATCTTGAAAACAGGAGTACTCTTAAATATTATACTAAGGCTAATATAGGTAGCAGACCTGGAAAGCGGGGGCAAAAGGCAAAATTGGAACTCACTGATCTCAGGGCAATATCATTTGTGGGGTCATGGAGCCAGCTCAAACAAAATGTCCCCGGATATTTTGGAATAGGGACGGCTATAAAAAAACTTAAAGATGAGGGAAGATTAAAAGAATTAAAGAAGTTATTCAGGGAAGTACCGTTCTTTGAAACTTTAATGCTTAACAGTATGATGTCCTTGTCTAAGTGTTATTTTGAGTTAACGAGTTATATGAAGGACGATGAAGAATATGGTGATTTCTGGAACATCCTGCACGAAGAATTTATGCTTTCCAAGGAGATGTTATTGCTCATAAGCAATTCGAAGATACTTATGGAACATGAAGCCGTTTCAAGAGAATCAATTAGAATACGAGAGAATATTGTACTTCCGTTATTGGTAATTCAACAATATGCCTTGCATCAGGTAAGTGAGAATTCGGAGTATAAAACACTTTATGAAAAAATAGTTACACGTTCTTTGTACGGCAATATCAATGCAAGTAGAAACTCTGCATAGCTGAGGTTTGTAGCAGGTATATGCTATTTTTTAGAATGAATAAGATATTTTTATCTCAAAGCAGGCTGAAAATCAACTATTCCATTTTGTTGCTTAAAATCCCATAAAAGGCTTCTATGCCGTAGGCAATCTGCCCTATTTTTAAATTTTCATTAGGGCTGTGTTGATTGTTATCGGGATTCACAAGAGGGACCAGAAAGGCCGGAATTTTTAGTTCGTTAACAAAGGGTGCAATTGGAACAGTTCCGCCCATGATCCTTATTTGCACAACATCTTCTGAAAATGTATTTTTAAACGTATCTACCAGGAAATTACCATACAGATTGTCCAAATCTGTCCTGAATGCATCTGTGACTGTGCCCTCTGTAATGGTTATGATCTTATCGTGCTTCATTCTTTGGCTTACATCCGGCACTTCGGTCATCACAAAATACCCTTCATTTTCGATGTGTTTTTTGACAAGGTTTTTCAGTCGATTACCGTCAGTTTCAGGGACCAGCCTGATATCTATTTCAGCAGTGGCACTTTCAGGCACTATGGTACGTGCTTTTTCACCAACCCATCCCGAAGCTAACCCCCTAATATTCAATGACGGATATTGCAGAGCTTCCTGATAAAAAGAGCCCACTTTTTCGGGTTGTTTAATAGCCAGGTGAGTATTAATTGTACCGGCGTCATCTGGCACACTATTTAGTATATTCTTTGTTGATTCGTCTATAGTAATACCATTATAGTATCCGTCAATCAATACTCTACCCTCCTTATCTTTCATGCTCGCCAATACCTGAGCCAATTGAAACCCGGGATTAGGAGCATAATTGCCATAATGGCCACTATGCTGTGGATTTATAGGGCCATAGGTGGTTAGGGTTAAAGAAGTTATTCCTCTTGCGCCATACGCAATTGTTGGATTACCGGAAGAATGGACAGGACCATCTGATATGATCAGAAAATCTGCTTCTAACAATTCTCTATATTCTTTAACCGCCTTTGGCAGGGGTGCGCTGCTTTTTTCTTCTTCTCCGTCTAATATTACTTTTACATTAAATGGAATTTCTACACTGTTTTTCTTCAAAAGATCTATTGTGTTCAGAAACATAACAATTGGTCCCTTGTCATCTGAGGTAGAACGTCCAAAAAGGCGCCAATCATAATTTACATCCTCCTTTAAATCATCAAATGAATGTGTTTTCCATATATCGTTTTCCTTAGCTTTAAGTACTACTTTATAAGGATCTGGTTGATCCCATTTAGAAGGATCCACAGACTGCCCATCGAAATGCATATAAAATAGAATTGTCGGTTTGTCATCTTGCATAGGAAGGGCCGCAAAAAAAAGTGATTCACCTTCGGTGGGCAGCACAGATGAATTAAAGCCTCTTTCGTTGAATTTTTTGGTGAGCCAAGAAAGATTTCTGTTGATATCTGAATGATCTAAAGCATCGTTTGGGATTGCTATAAATTCTCTTAGCTCGTCTATAGTATGTCTGACTTGTGCTTTTACCTCTAGTTCTGGTGTTTCTACCTTTAGTTCTTGTGCGTTGTTAATCCAAAATAAAAAAAGACATAAACATGTTACTAAATTTTTCATGCGGTAAGGTAAATTTATAAGGATTTAATTTTGTTAATTCTTGGAGTTGATCAACTGTGTTAATTTTAAAACAAGTAAGCGAATTAAAAGGAGAAATGGAAATCCATGGAAAAAAAGATCGAACCAATCCATGGGTTTCATCCCAATGCTTCCGCCGATAACCCATCTAAGTTTACCCCATAAATGAGGTTCAGGAAAAAAAGGTGCTAATCCCAGAGTTAAACATAACAAGATTACAATTTTCCAATCGTTAATTATGCTCATGATACTGGTTTAATTGTATGGATAAATTCCGAGATTCCTGCTGTTCCTTTTTGCGACAACATTTTAATAAAAGCTGAGCCAATTATAGCTCCCTTAGCAGTATTTGTAGCCTGTTCAAAAGTCTGGGCATTACTTATACCAAATCCTACAATTTGAGGATTTTTAAGATTCATCGAGGCAATTCTCTTAAAGTAAGCATCCTGCTCTTCACCAAACCCTTGCTTAGCACCCGTCGTGCTTGCCGAACTCACCATATAGATAAATCCATCTGAAGCGTCATCTATTTGTGAAATTCTTGATTCGCTGGTTTGTGGCGTAATTAGAAAAATGTTGATTAAGTTATACTTCTTAAAAATGGTTTCATATTCGTCCCTGTAAACATCCAGAGGTAAATCCGGAAGGATAAGACCATCTATGCCTATTTCCTTACATTTTTTACAAAAGTTCTCTACACCATACTGCAAGACAGGATTAAAATACCCCATAATGATCAGGGGTATTGAAACGGTTTTTCTTATTTCTTTTAATTGATCAAAAAGTAAATCTGTTCCCATGCCATTCTTTAAAGCTAATGTAGAACTTTCCTGAATGGTAGGGCCATCTGCCAAAGGATCACTGAATGGTAAGCCTATTTCTATCATATCCACACCGTTATTTTCGAGATCCTGGATAATAGTAACCGTATCGTTTAGATTTGGATAACCGGCGGAGAAATAAATGGAAAGCAGTTTTTTATCTTCTTCCAGCTTTTTTTGTATTCTGTTCTTCATTTTATAGAAACCAATTATAATTTGAAATAATCTATATAAGTCTGTAAGTCTTTATCACCTCTGCCTGAGAGATTAATGACTAAAATGTCGTCTGGTTTAAACTTTCTATGGTCAAATATGGCAAAAGCATGGGAAGTTTCTATTGCAGGTATGATGCCTTCCAATTGAGATACTACTAATCCCGCTGTCATGGCTTCATCATCGGTAACTGAAATAAATTCTCCCCTCCCGGAGGTGTACAAATGGGCATGCATGGGTCCAACGCCCGGATAATCAAGGCCAGCAGAAATAGAATAGGGTTCAGTTATCTGACCGTCCTGTGTTTGCATTAGCAATGTTTTACTGCCATGAATAATTCCAACCTTACCCAGGGCAGAAGTTGCAGCACTTTCTCCGGAATGAATTCCTTTACCGGCAGCTTCCACTGCAATGATCCCTACATCCTCATTATCCAGATAATGATAATAGGTGCCAGCAGCATTGCTTCCGCCACCCACACAGGCTACAAGATAATCAGGGTTTGGAGTACCTTCTTTTTCCAACAACTGCGACTGTATTTCCTCTGATATTACTGATTGAAATCTGGCTACCATATCGGGGTAGGGGTGTGGGCCAACAACAGAACCTATAATATAATGTGTGTTTACCGGATTGTTTATCCAGTC
>JABDPH010000105.1 GCA_013042925.1 Eudoraea sp. | reverse complement strand
TCCCTCTGCTAAAGCCCAATCGTAGAATCTTGAAATCCAGGTATCCGAGGGTAAGCCTTGTTTTCTCATCCCAAAGCCATGTCCTCCCTTAGAGTACATATGTAGGGCGATATTCTTTTCTGCTTTATGATAAGAAGAATAAAGTTCAATACTACCACTTGCTAAACCCAATGGGTCATCTGTTGAACAGATAATAAGCATTGGCGGTGCATCGCTGCGACATTCCTTTACTGGCATAGCCGAAGTCCATGGGTATACAGGTATGAGAAAATCCGGACGGCTATCCTGAGAATAGTTATACCCTACTCCCATTGTTACTGCTCCACCTGCTGAAAATCCCATAAAACCAATTTTTTGAGGATTGATACCCAAGGATTCTGCATTCTTTCTTACATAGCCAACTGCAGCCATGCCATCCTGTACGGACAAAGGCAAAACCGGAGCTACATTTTCCATAATTTTATCCCCAATTTGCATTACTTCCTGTACACCGTCCTCTCCTGTAGGTACCAGCCTGTACTTTAATACAAAGGCGGTTATTCCTTTTTCGTTAAGCCATTTGGCAACATCATTACCTTCGCTATTAATGCTTAATGCATAAAGGGCTCCACCAGGAGCAATTATTACAGATGTACCATTTGATTTAGTGGCATCAGGTTTGAAAACTTGCATAGTTGGAATGGATACATTGGTTACAACTTGTGTCTGCCAGATCTCTGAAAAATATTCCTTTTCATCTCCAATCCATTTAATTTGTCCGTCTTTCTTGTAGGGCAACTCAATAATTTCTTGAGAAAAGGCAACTCCAATATGTAAAAAACAATACAGTACGATGAGCAAATTTTTCATAAATCTATTATTTAATGTTATAGAACTTAGCTTAGTTTTTATCTACCAGGGCCTGATAAACAAATTGCGGAAATTTTCTGCCATAGTAGTTACTATATGGCTGTACCTGGGTCATTAAGATGGCTATTAAATCTTCTGTTGGATCTATAAAAAAGTAAGTGCTATAGGCACCACTCCAGTAAAAAGCCCCTTTGGAACCAAGTGCTTTACTATTAGCCACATCTGTGGTTACTCCAAAACCAAGACCGAACCCTTGTCCATAATACAAGTCTCCTACCTGGTTTATGGTCATTATTTCTATTGTCTTGGGACTTAATAATTGTTTGCCGTTAGCCTTTCCACCATTGAGCATCATCAGACAAAATTTCATATAGTCATCTGCGGTAGAAAAAAGTCCGTGAGTTCCCCCATATACCATATTTCCCTCAATAGGGAGCTGTTCTTCAGAATTTACTAATGTACCTTCCTCGTTAATATTATGAACAGGAACCCATCGGTCCTGGTTATCAATAGGTATATTATATCCTGTATCATTCATTTCCAGAGGGTCAAAAATTCTTATTTGCAGAAATTCGGCCGTAGTCATTCCTGAAAAATGTTCAATTAGCAGGGACAGGACGTCAGGGGAAGCGCTATAATGCCATTGCTCTCCAGGATGTCCTATTAGGGGTAAACTTATGAGAGTGTTTACCCTGCTTTCAATAGAGCTTTGTGGCTCAAAATAAATAGCCTGTGCAATTTCATTATCCAAAGTTGTACCCTCAATACCATGAGTAAATCCTGCTGTGTGTGTAAGCAATTGATGAATAGTTATTTCCGATTTTGCAGGTTCAGTATCGCCATCTAATCCTTTATTTACATCAAGAGCCACCTTAAAATCTTTAAACTGAGGCAAATATTTGGAAACAGGGTCTGAGAGGAAAAAATGTCCTTCCTCATATAACATTAAAAAGGCGGCAGAGATTATGGGTTTGGTCATAGACATAATATGAAATATTTTGTCTTCTTGCATTGGTTCTTTCGCTTCCAAACTGCTATATCCATAAGCCTGTTTGTGTACTGGCTGCCCATTCCGATATATATAGGAAACAGCGCCTGGTATTCGTCCTTCCTCTATTTCAGTATTTAAGAATTTTGAATATCTGTCAAGGCGTATTTCTGAAAATCCTGAGATAACTTCATCGGAGACTGTTGAACTCTGAGCGAAAGTAATTACAAATGAAAATAAAAGAAGCAGTAAAGGAAACCGAGAATAAAGTAGTTTTTTCATGATCAATATTATATACTCTTTAAATATAGATATTTTAAGTTGGTTTGCTCTGGAATTACTGCGTTTATATGTTTTAATAGAAACTTCTGAAGAACAAATTTTTCTTTACAACAGGGACCTTTTAATTACTAAAATATAGTACTTTTAAGCTACCAGCTAACCACCGACTCATGCGGGCAAGATACATTTTATTCATTGTCATATATATTTTTTGCAATACAACATACCTACATTGCCAGGTTACTGAGTCTACATATGATGCTAAAGATCGGCCTAAAGCCAGAGCGATTCCAATTAATGTGAATCCAATTATAGATGGTGAGGTAATGGATGATGAGATATGGAAACAAATACCTCCCTTTGGCGACTTTTATCAAGTTCAACCCAATTTTGGAAAGCCCGCATCTGAGAAAACGGAGATTCGAATAGCGTATACCTCAGAAACATTCTTCCTATCTGTGATTTGTTATGATTCACAACCTGATAAGCTGGTAGTCTCTGATCCGAGAAGAGATGCAAATTTGGATAATACGGATGCTTTTATTTTTGTTTTGGACACCTATAAAGATGGACAGAATGGTTTTGTATTCGGAACCAACTCCCTCGGAATTGAATATGACGCCCAGGTAGATAATGAAGGACAGGGTAATAGAAATGTAAATAGGCAACAATCAGGGACTATTGGTGGTTTTAACCTTAATTGGGATGCATCTTTTACGGTAAAGGCACAAGTTAAAGAATATGGATGGAGTGCAGAATTTGCCATTCCTTTGAGAACAATCCGGTTTCAGGCCGGGAAAGACTGGGGAATAAACTTTCGAAGAAATATTCGCAAGACAAATGAAATTGTCTATTGGGCACAGATGCCTATCGGATTTACATTGTACAGACTTTCACTCGCCGGGACGCTAACCGGATTGGAATTAAGGAGCCCGGGAAATCTTAAATTAATACCCTATGTTTTAGGCAGGTTGGATAACGACTATGCTTCCGGCGAACTAGAATCTGAAGTAACACCTGAAATAGGGGGGGATATAAAATACAGTATTACCCCAAGCCTCACACTTGATCTTACTTATAATACAGATTTTGCCCAGGTTGAGGTAGATGATCAGCAGGTAAACCTGGATAGGTTTAATTTATTTTTTCCGGAAAAACGACCATTCTTTTTAGAAAATGCCGGCTTATTCACAGTGGGAAGCCCGGGTGAGGTGGACTTGTTTTTTAGTCGGCGAATAGGGATTGGAGACGATGGAAGTATTGTCCCAATTATAGGTGGGGCAAGACTTTCTGGTAAATTGAACAGAACCAATGTTGGTTTGCTTACTATGTTTACTGATGCGGTTAACGAGGAAGGAATAGAAAAAAATAATTTTAGTGTTGCCAGGGTTAACTATGAATTTAAAGGAAGAACGGCTTTAGGTGGAATTTTTGTTAATCGTACAGGTCTGGAATCCGAAGATGACTATAACCGAACCTATTCTTTAGATGGAAAACTGGGACTAGGCAAAAAAGCAAGATTATCGGGTTTTTATGCTCAGACTTCAGGGTCGTATGATACCATCAATGAACACGCTTTTAAACTCCAGGCTGACTATAATTGGGATAATTGGGAAATGCGAGCCGCTTATACAGAAGTGGGGCAGGGGTTTAATCCGGAAGTAGGGTTTCTTTTGCGTTCAGCATTCCGAAAACCGGAGGGCCTAGTACTCTATCATCTGAGGCCTAAAAATGAAAATTCAAAAATCTTAGAATATAGACCACATGTTTCTTATAGGGGATATTGGAATTTTAATGGATTTCAGGAAACCGGATTTTTGCATATGGATAATCACTGGGAGTTTAAAAGCGGCACTGAAATACATACAGGTATTAACCTTACCACAGAGGGTCTTCTAGAACCCTTTGAGATTTCTGAAGGGGTTATTGTGGAGCCTGGAACTTATAAACATGCGGAAGGGCAGCTGATATTTTTTACGAATGCTTCGAAACCAGTTTCTGTAAATATAAGGTCTGTATTTGGAGGTTCTTTTGGTGGTACGCGATACCTAAATACCGCTACTCTACAATTTAGAGCTGGTGAAAAATTTAATGCAGGTCTTTCTTATCAGTATAACAAATTTGAACTTCCCGGAGGAGATTTTACGGCAAATGTTTTTCAATCAAGAATAACTTATGCCTTTAAATCAAATGTCTTGCTACAGGGACTTGTACAAAATAATACAGTAAACAAACTTTGGGCATTTAATTTTAGGTTTGGCTGGTTGCAACGAGCAAACACAGGTTTATTTGTGGTGTATAATTATAATATACAGGACAATGATCCATTAAATAATAGTTTAATTATTAAATATACCCGGATTTTTGATTTGGTAAAATAGGCTATCTTTTTTAGAAATTATTTAAATTTTGAGTGAGAATTGTATTAGGGGTTACCATTTTCTATGCTAAGATCAAACCTGTAAAATTTGAATATTAATTCCAAAATTTTATAATTTTATCAACTTAAAAATAGCGATTATGATTAAAAAGTTGACAAGTTTTGTTTTGTTTTGTGTATTCCTAATATTTAATTCTTGCGGCCCGGGGGAGCGTTCCGGAAAAGCAATTTTCCAGGAAGATTCTAAAGAATGGTTTCAGGAAGGAAGGGCTGGCTGGAAATTTGATGACGATCAGTTCATTGGTACTTCTTTAGGTGGATCGGGATTTGCAATGACCTTTAAGAAATATCAAAATTTTACATTATCTCTGGAATTTTATCCGGATGCCGGTATTAATTCCGGCGTATTTGTTAGATGTAAAAATAAAGATATCTCAAACACTGATTGTTACGAGATGAATATTTGGGATTATCACCCGGACCAGGAATCAAGAACAGGATCTATAGTTACCAGAGCAAAACCTTTGGCAAATGTTGAAACTATAGGAAGGTGGAATAGCTATAAAATAAGCTGCGAAGGTAATCATATTCGAACCTGGATTAACGGTAAACTAACAGCAGATATTTACGACGATGATTTATCTGAAGGTTATATAGGGCTCCAGGCTGCCGAACATGGTAGAATTAAATTTAGAAATGTAAAAATAAAGGAACTTTAAGGAGTAGTTTATCCAATAAGCAGGATAATGCATTTCATTTAATTAATTTTCTATCTATTTTTTACTAATAATTACGTCAATTAACGAACTAGGTATTTTGTGTAAATTTCCTAGTCGTCTTCTGAACTGTCCGTTTCTTCTTCCGTTTGAATTTCTTCTTTGTTAAGATTGTGTTGCAAAATGTTCAGATTTTTCAACTTTGCTTTCCATGTAACCAAAGTTTCTTTATGACGATCTATGTTCTTTACAACATCTTTAACCAGAGGATTGTCACCGGAAGTATTTGAGAAGAATAGTAAATTATTTTCTAGTTGGCGAATTTCGCTTAAGCTTTCATCTATCTTTCTGCGGATAAAAGTTCGCTCATTGAGCAGAGCCCTATCATTATCGGCATTAGCAAGTTTTTTAAGCTTGTCTCCATATTTCATAAGCTCGGATTCTTGCTTACTAACCCCAAGTTTTTTAAGTATGGCATCAAGAATAGTATTATACTTAACATTTATATTCTTTTTGTTAAATGGAACCCGGCCGTAGTTTTTCCATTCGTCAATAAAGGATTTCAGTGTAGCCAAGTCTTTCTCTTTATCAC
>JABDPH010000087.1 GCA_013042925.1 Eudoraea sp. | reverse complement strand
ATGTGAATAGGATTAAAAGTTCCAAAAAAGAGGCCAATATTTTTCATTTTATGCTCTTACAATGATCTTAGGATTGCTCAGTTTAGGACATCTAATAACCGTTTACTTAGTGGGCTTGTCCTTTTCAAAAGAAGGGGTAACTCCTATATAGTCTGCAACCATCGTATGGGCTTCTTTCAAAGCCTCCTCCAGGTTGTAGTTTTTTATGATCTTATCGAACTGTGGGGCAGTTGCCAATTCCACAGAAGCTTTCGCTATCCGCATATTAATTTTTTCTTCGCTTTCCGTGCTTCGCTTTTTTAACCTGATTTTTAGCTCATCCACACTGGGGGGTTTCACAAAAACGGCCAACGTAACTTCAGGGTACTTCTTTTTAATTCGTAATCCCCCGGCAACATCAATATCAAAAATTACATTCTTCCCTTCCGCCCAAAGACGCTCCACTTCACTTTTAAGTGTTCCGTAAAAATTGTCGCGGTATACTTCCTCCCATTCTAAGAAATCATCATTTTTAATGTGACTCTTAAATTCAGAAAGCGTCATAAAATAGTAATGATTCCCTTCTTTTTCCTCCCCCCGGCATTCACGAGAAGTAGCAGAAACGGAAAATGCCAAATTTAATTCAGGTTGTGCTAGCAAGTGCCTAACAATGGTTGTTTTTCCGCTACCTGAAGGTGCCGAAAATATAATAAGTTTGCCTCCCTGTTTCACAGTACGTTGAGCATTTGCTCCTTTATTTTTTCGAGTTCATCTTTCATCTGCACCACCAATTGCTGCATTGGAGCATAGTTGGCCTTGGAGCCAATCGTATTTATTTCCCTCCCTATTTCCTGGCTTATAAAACCCAATTTTTTACCATTGGAGTCTGCTGATTGTAAGGTGTTTTTAAAATACTCGAGGTGATTCGCCAATCTCACTTTTTCTTCGGTAATATCGTACTTCTCCAGATAGTATATAAGTTCTTGCTCAAACCGGTTTGCATCTACCTCGGTCTTAAGATCTGCTACTGCTCTTTCTAATCGTTCCCTTATTCCATTAATCCGGTCCGGATCTATCTGAATAACCTGCTCCAACAGCGTGCTAAGGTTTTGCAAGCGTGCCAGAAAATCTTTTTCCAACACACTCCCTTCGGCTGACCGGAAGTTGTTTATTTCACTTAACGCAGTTGTTAATGCCTGCTGAATAGCTTTGTATTCCTCCGGATCCAGATCGTCGCGCTCTGTCTTTAACGTATCGGGCAAGCGCAATGCCATCTCCAGCAAATGAGCATCGTCTCCTCCAGCAATGGCCCGTAATTGCTCCATATACTGACGCACCGCTCCTTCGTTAACTTTGGAAGTTGTTTCATCCCCGGTAATTTCCACATACAGGTTAAAGTCTATCTTCCCCCTAACCAAGGAGCTGGCGATGGTTTTACGCATTTCCAATTCTTTTTCGCGATATGTAGACGGCATTCTGGCATTAATATCTAAGGACTTGCTGTTGAGCGACTTTAATTCTACCGTAATTTTTTTTGAAGGGAGCTGTATCACATGCTTCCCAAATCCTGTCATGGATTGGATCATATTGTTTGTACTATTTCGGTAAAGGTACTTAAAATCTGGAGGGATTTCTTCCCCTAATCATTACAATTCGCGTATCCAAATGTTGCGATAACTTACCCTGCTATTATCTCCATGGTCTTGCAGTCGGAGTGGTCCTTTTCCATGAGGTGGGTTTTTAGGCCATCCTTCATAAGGAGTGGTTCCCTTTATCTCAACATGGTCTTGCACCAATACCCCATTATGAAGTACGGTAATAACGGCAGACTTTGTCTTATCTCCATTAGCATTAAATTCTGGTGCATGATATATAATATCATACGTGTTCCATTCTCCACTGGGCACAGAAGCTTTCGCCAATGGCACATGCTGTTTATAAATAGACGCGACTTGCCCGTTCACATAGGTATCATTATTGTTGTTGTCTAGGACCTGTACTTCATACAGTCCCTGAAGAAAAACACCACTATTGGCCCTGCTCTGACCTTCCCCTTTAATAGCTTCGGGAGAACGCCATTCTATATGCAACTGTACATCCCCAAAATTTCGTTTGGTCCTAATATCCCCCCCAGTGTCTTTAACAGACATGCTGCCATCATCATTTAAATGCCAGCTTACTTCTGTACTGTCATTGAGCATCATCCATTCCTCAAAGTTGCTTCCGTCGAAAAGCAGAATGGCGTCACTGGGAACCCCATTTTGTTCATACGGCGCCACCGTTGGCGGTACCGGTTCGTACCATTCCGTTTCTTCCGGCTCGATGGGCTCTACACCTGTATATTCCTCATGAACTATGATCTGTTCCGCGTTGTTACTAGTATCCGGTTCTTGCAATTCTGAACGGTGCTTGCACGAAACCATCAACACCGCTACTACTCCAAAAAAAAGTATCCTCATATGATTATAATTCCTTAATCTTAATATTTCTATACCCGATACTTATTTTTTCACCATGATCCTGGAGGGCGATCTTCCCGGTTTTGTATTTTCCGAAATCTTCCCAATCTGCGAATTTTGAATTCGCTACCATGGTGGCCCATCCTTCTCCAACAACAGGAAATTCAACTACTTTGGTGCCATTAAGTACTACAATACCTTCATTGGTTTTATGGTTAATTGTAATCTCATAGGTATTCCATTCCCCTATAGGTTTTACAACATCTTCAGCAGGTGCTATCATATCGTATAGTGCCCCTGCCTGGTGTGTTGTGCCATTTTTTGCGTCGGGGTGATTAATATTGTCGAGTACCTGAATTTCTGGTCCAGTGTAGTAGGGTTCAATATACTTTGGTAATGCAACAACTCCCCACATAATACCGCTGTTGGCGCCCTCTGTAACCATCCATTCTAAGGATAAGACAAAATCTGTGTACTCCTTGTCTGTTACCAAATTAAACCTGTTGCCATCCTCTCTAACGTCATCTGGCCGTAAAATCATTGCGCCATCTTCAAGTTGCCATGCAGCAGGTACTTCCTTGTTGGGGTACACATGCCACCCGTCAAAAGAGGTGCCGTCGAACAGCACCGTCCATTCATCCTGCTCCGTTTGCTGACCATCTTCAATCGCAGACATTTCCTCACCCGATTCGTTCGTTGTTTTTTCTTGTTTTCCTTTACACCCGCCAACCATTAAAGCAGCCATAATCATGAGAGTCATAAATTTGTTCATCTATATCTATTTAAGTTCCTAATATTTTTTTAAGCATGTCTTTATCAATATCCCCACCGGCAAAATCATCAAATGTTTTTTCTGTGGCTTCTATGATATGATCTTGTATAAATTTAGCCCCTTCTCTGGCGCCCTGTTCCGGACTTTTTATACAACATTCCCATTCCATAACAGCCCATACATCACATCCGTACTGTGTAAGTTTTGAAAAGATGGTTTTAAAGTCTATTTGTCCGTCACCCAAAGAACGGTAACGACCAGCTCTGTCTCCCCAGTCGTTATACCCTCCAAATGCTCCTTTTTTGCCTGTTGGGTTAAATTCTGAGTCCTTTACGTGGAACGATTTAATAAACTCGTGGTAGTGATCTATATACGTGATATAATCTAATTGCTGCAATACAAAATGGCTTGGGTCATACAAGATATTTACCCGTTTATGGTTCCCGGTCGCTTCCAGGAAACGTTCAAAAGTATCCCCATCGTGCAGGTCTTCACCAGGATGTATCTCATAACAAACATCTACGCCTTCATTATCGAAATGATCTAAGATAGGCATCCATCTTTTCGCCAATTCCTTAAATCCAAGCTCAACCAATCCAGGAGGTCGCTGTGGCCATGGATGCCATGTATGCCACAATAATGCCCCGGAAAAGGTGGCGTGGGCTGTTATCCCTAACCTTCTGCTAGCTGTTGCCGCTTTTTTTACCACATCTACTGCCCATTCTGTACGGGCTTTGGGATTGTTCTTTACATGGTCTGGTGCAAAATTATCGAACATAAGATCATAGGCCGGGTTCACGGCAACCAACTGACCTTGTAAATGGGTAGAGAGCTCTGTGATCTCTAGTCCATATGAATTTACTTTCCCTTTTAATTCATCACAATAATCCTGGCTTTCTGCTGCTTTATCCAGATCTATAAGAAAATGTTCCCAGGTTGGGATTTGAATTCCTTTATACCCAAGATCTGCAGCCCATTGGCACATTCCTTCCAGCGAATTGAACGGGGCCTTTTTATCTACAAATTGAGCCAAAAAAACAGCGGGTCCTTTTATTGTTTTCATATGAAACGTTTAAAATAGTTTTGATTTTCTAATTTAGTGCCTTTCAGATTTTAATCCTATATTTATTAGATGATTCCGTGCATCTGCGGCGCTACTATGGAACAGGATAAATATAGGAAATACGATAGAATTAAATGAAAAATACCCAGGCTAATCTAGAAATGAACTATGACGCCATCGTTGTAGGAACAGGAATTACAGGTGGTTGGGCAGCAAAAGAACTTTGTGAAAAAGGACTTAAAACTTTAGTGCTAGATAGGGGTCGTATGGTAAAGCACCGGGAAGACTATCCTACCATGGACAAAGACACCTGGGACTTGCCTAATAACAATCAATTAAGCAGGGAAGAGAAAAAGAACTATCTCAAACAATCGCGTGTTGGCTGGGCCCCAAATGAAGACACTAAACACTTTTTTGTAAACGATCTGGAGCACCCTTACCAGGAAACAAAACGTTTCGATTGGATACGAGGATATCATGTTGGAGGACGTTCCCTTACCTGGGGGCGACAGAGCTATCGATGGAGTGATATTGATTTTGAGGCCAATCTGAAAGAAGGAATAGCAGTCGACTGGCCGGTTCGGTATAAAGATATCGCACCATGGTACGACAAAGTAGAAACCTATATAGGGGTAAGTGGTGAAAAACTTGGCTTACGACAGCTTCCCGATGGACAATTTCAGCCTCCAATGGATCTTACATGTCCGGAAGAAGATCTTAAAACGGCAATGGCTGAAAAGTTTGAGGATAACCGCGTCCTAACCATTGGACGTGTAGCTCACATAACGGATAAAAATGCCAAAGTAGAAGGAAGAACCCCTTGCCAATATAGAAACCGTTGCTGGCGTGGGTGCCCTTTTGGCGGTTATTTTAGCAGCAATTCTTCCACACTGCCAGCAGCAGAACGTACTGGGAATCTTACCCTTCGTCCAAATTCCATTGTCTATGAAGTGCTATACGATGATGCTACGAAAATGGCAACTGGGGTTCGGATAATAGACGCTGAAACCCATGAGAAAATTGAGTACTATGCAAAAGTGATTTTCTTATGTGCCTCCGCCATGGCAAGTGTTGGGATCTTACTTCAATCCAAATCAGAACGATTTCCAAATGGTATTGGGAACAATTACGATCAGGTAGGTCGCAATATCATGGATCATCATTATCAACTTGGGGCCAGTGCTAAAATAGAGGGTCATTTAGATAAATTTTACAAGGGGAGAAGACCCAATGGATTTTATATACCACGATTTGTGAACCTGGACGACCAAACGACCAAACGAGATTATCTACGCGGTTTTGGATACCAGGGCGGTGCAAGTAGGGCGGATTGGTCTACATCCATAGCTGAAATGCAGTATGGGAAAGATCTAAAAGAAAGCATCCTTAAACCTGGGGGCTGGCAAATAGGCGTATCAGGATTTGGAGAAATGTTGCCCTATGATGATAATAGGGTAACCCTTAGTACTACTCATAAAGATAAATGGGGACTGCCTCAACTCGATTTTGATGTGGAGTTCAAGGATAATGAATACAAAATGCGGGAGGATATAATCCGACAAATTGTACTCATGTATGAAGCTGCCGGTTTTAAGGATATAGAGCCCTATGAAGTGGATACTGGACCAGGATTGGGAATTCATGAAATGGGTGGTGCCCGAATGGGGTGGAATCCAAGAACATCAGTGGTGAATAAACATAATCAGGTGCACGATGTACCTAATATCTACATTACCGATGGAGCCTTTATGACATCCGCCAGTTGTGTGAACCCATCACTGACCTATAT
>JABDPH010000085.1 GCA_013042925.1 Eudoraea sp. | reverse complement strand
CGGTCGGCTATGCCGAAGAGTATATTTTCAGAGGATTATTACAATCACTCTTCCTTAAGAAATATGGTTTACGTAAAAACGGGGTATTTGCAAGCATCCTTTTATCATCATTGTTTTTTGGTGCATTACACCTTTTGAACTTGACAAAGCCTGAATATCCTACAGCTCAAGTGCTGATCCAAGTGGTTTATGCCACATTTATTGGATTCTTTTTTGGGGTAGTGATGCTTAAAACCAATAAACTAATTCCTGTAGCAATTACCCATGCGCTTATCAACTTTTTCTTTTTACTTGTTTTTTTACCAGGCTTAAAACCCGTGCAAGATGTTGTGGATGATTCCGTATCGATTGGACCTATAATCATAACGCTTCCTTTATTTATCATTGGTTTGTTGATCTATAGAAAACTAGACAAAAAAGAGATTATTGAAAAAATTGAGAATGAAAGTTGAAAGCTTCATTAAACTAAAAAGCTAGAAACAAACATAAGCCCATAAAAGAGAATGAAATCAAAAATAAACATACCGGTTTCCCTGAAAAATATTAAAAATCATTTTTCTCCTAAAATTATTGGTGAAGTAGACAATGTCTATATAAAAATTGTGAAAATATTAGGCGAGAAAGTACCGTGGCACAATCATAAAGATGAAGATGAGCTTTTCTACATTCTAGAGGGTTCCCTAGAAGTTGAAATTGAAAACGAACCCTCATTTCAAATGAATAAGGGGGATCTGTATATTGTAAAAAGAGGTGTGAATCATAAAGTGAGTTCGCAGAACGAATGCCATCTAATGCTGATAGAAAATAAATCAGCGCTACATACCGGAGAGGTCTTCACGGAAATTACAAAAACGATAGCAGAGCAAAAATGGCTCAAACATTGAACTAAGTTTAAACCAATCAAAAAAATAAGGGAATGCTACCACACTGTAACAACAATATTAGGGGAACGTCCTAAATATATACTATGAACTATAAAACAATAATAAAATCAATTGCAGCACTGGTTATAACCTTTTTTCAATTTAGTGCGAATGCACAGTTAGCTGATAAAATAGCATTAACTGAAGACAATCAACTTTTAGGTTTGGGGACACAGTACATCTTACAATCTGAAATTTTACAAGAAGACCGTCCAATTATTATTTCATTACCCAATGGTTATGAAAACAATACGGATAACTATCCTGTTCTTTATCTTTTGGATGGGTTGGGGAACATAAAACATCAGGTTGGCACGGTAGAACTTTTAACCGAATCTGGAATTATTCCCCCAATGATCATAGTTGCCATAGAAAGTTTGGATAGGGCAAGAGATTTAACGCCCTCAAATGCAGGAGCAGATGCCTTTGCAGGAGTTAATGCAGACATTCCACAAAGTGGAGGCGCTCCTAATTTTCTTCAATTTTTAGAAAAAGAATTAATTCCTTTCGTTGAGTCAAACTTCCGAACGCATCCGTATCGCCTTTTGGAAGGACATTCATTTGGAGGGCTATTTAGTACCTATGCCCTGATGAATAAACCAGCATTATTCGATGCATTCATCATCCAGGCACCTGCTTTATGGTGGAATAAAGAGGAAATGACCGGGCAAGCGAAAGAATTTTTTAATTCCAATCGTTCCCTGGATAAAGCCGTTTACTTTGGAACTGGTGGAGAAGAAGGCTGGGGGATGCGCCAAGAATTAGCGCGCTATGTGGATGTAATTAAGCAGCGTACACCTAAGAACTTCCGCTGGAAACATGAGGAAATTCCTGGAGATGAAGCGCATGATGATTCTCGTTTATTACTTAATTATTATGGATTGAAATTTGTGTTTTCCGATTTAAAAGCTTCCGAAGATTTACAAAAGAACTATAGTGACGAAGCATTCTTAAAAGGCGAGCAGCAACTAAGAGAGAAGTATGGACAAAATGTCCGGAGATCAGCCAGTGATTACGTTGGCATAATTATAGAATTGCTCAATGCAGAGAATAATTTGGGAGCAATTACGGTGTACAAAAGAGCGGCCGAAGCATATCCAAAGTACATTCAGTTTTTAAACACTTTAGCTACGCTATATGAGAAAACAAACCAAATAGATAAGTC
>JABDPH010000072.1 GCA_013042925.1 Eudoraea sp. | reverse complement strand
GGTCATTATCTACAATTTCGATGATAGGGGCTGCAGGTGAAACATACATCCCCAGAGATACATTTACCTGGGTAATACTACCGCTAATGGGCGCATATAGCGTGGAAGTTGTACTAATAATGCCCTTTTCTACATCTGCAGGTGAAATTTTAAGTATATCTAATTGCTTTTGAAGTCCATTATAGGTGGCTTCTGCTTTTTTATATTCGCTTTCAGCCCTTAGAAAGCTCTTTTTTGATGAAATGTTTTCTTTGATCAATATTTGCTGACGCTCATATTCAGATCTCAGATAGGTCAATTGTTCTTTTATCTCCAGGTATTCTTGTTGTATAGACACAAAATCCGGATTTTCAATGGTTACCAATGACTGCCCTTTTGTTACGCGATCTCCAATTAATAAATGTGTATTTTTTATATATCCGCCCATAGTAGCACTAACTACAGCTCGGTTTGCAGGGGGCACATCAATTAATCCATTAGCCTTAACCAATTCGGGAAAAGATTTTTCCTCGAGGCCACCCATGGCCATGTCATTTTGTTCAAATTGATCACTCGAAAGCTCAATTGTGGTATCTACAAGCTCCGGATCCTGCTGAGTTTCTGATTGGTCAGCGGTTTCTGCATTTTTACAACTTGAAATGCCGATTAGAAGTATAATGGGAATGAAATAGTATTTAATACGATTCATGGCTTAGATTTTAATAAGTTAGATAGTTTATGGCAATAACAGTTTGATTGTAGTCATTAAGGCTTTTTAAGTAATCCAGTTTAATCTCATATGCATTTTCAAGACTTAGGATATACTGGAAATAGTTTATTTCTCCGTTTTTAAAACTCACGGTAGCCGTTTTCAAAATTTCGTCTGAGAGGGCTGTACCCTCATCTTCATAATATTTCAGAGCCTTTTCCTGTTTAATTAATTCAGCATTAAGTGATGCATACTCAATGTTTAATTGAACTTCATACTCCTTAGATTCTTCTACTGCAATTTCCCGGGCAATTGAAGATGCCTTAATTTTAGAAGATTGGCCAAAAAACAATATTGGAATTTTAAGCCCCAGATAGTAACCAGACAGAGTTTCATTTAAACCACTGTTTGATCCCTGAAAATAGCTTAAACTCAGATCGGGTAGCAGAAGTTGTTTTTCATAACTACGTTGATTACTAAAGAGATCAACTCTATTGGAATAATATTCTAATTCTAAGCTGTTTTCCAAATCCTCAGGACTCAATTTAACTTTCTTTTGAAAAGCCAGTCCAATATTTATGCTGTCTTCGACCTGGACAACTTTGATTAAATTTCTATAAGCCAGCACAACATCTTGCGTTGCTTCCTCTAATTTAATTTCTATTTGTTTTTGTCTGGACTGTGTGGTTATTTTTTCCAGGTAGTTGGTTTCTCCGAGTTCAAATCGGCGCTCAGCAATGGCTGCGAAATTCCGAAACAGGCTATCAATTTGCTTGTAAATAAATTCCCTCTCTTTGGCATATTGATATTCATAAAATCTTGAAGTAACCTTCTTTTTCAAAATTTTCTTTTGAACTTCATAAGCACTGGATTCTACATCTAAACCAGCCTTGTTCACCTTTTTTTTGGAAAAATAAACTGTTGGAAAAAGGAAGTCCTGTTCTACTCCGAATACGCCTATTGGCTCCCCATTGATAGCAATATTATTTTGGTCATACTCGTAGTAAATTCTGGTCTTGTCAAAACTGAAAGCACTGGATATCATGGCATCAGATTTGTTAACTCTTAAGGATTCTGCTTTTAAGCCTGCATTGTTTTCCAATGCAACTTCTACTAATCCATCTAGTGTTAAACCACTTTCCTGTGCATTTAAAAAAGGTGTAAAAAGTGTTGTTGCGATAAGAAGCGTATAGGACTTGTTCTTTTTTAAAAGTCCTTTGAATACCAGCTTGCCCGGTTTATTAAAGATACTATATAATACCGGCAGTACAATAAGTGTCAATAGTGTTGCACTTACCAGGCCACCTATGACAACTGTTGCCAGGGGACGCTGAACTTCAGCGCCAACATTTGTAGAAATTGCCATTGGTAAAAACCCTAATGCAGCTGCCGATGCAGTAAGTAACACCGCCCTCAACCTATCTTTTGTGCCCTGAATAATTAGTGCCTCCATACTCCCAAATTTTTCTATATTAAGTTCTTTAAAATGTTCTATTAAAACTATGCCGTTCAGAACAGCAATACCAAAAAGTGCAATAAAGCCTACTCCTGCGGAAATACTAAAGGGTAAATCTCTTAACCATAATAGTAAAACTCCTCCAACGGATGCCAGTGGAATTGCAGTAAAAATCATCAGTGTTTCTTTGAAGGATTTAAAAGCCAGAAAGAGCATTACAAAAATTAATATTAAAGCAATTGGGACCGCAACCAATAATCTGGATCTCGCGCTTTGAAGATTTTCAAATTGTCCACCATAGCTTATAGTATATCCTACGGGTAGCGTTATATTATCTTCTATTAATTTTTGCACATCATTAACTACTGACTGCAAATCACGGTTACGAACGTTTATCCCTACCACTATCCTTCTTTTAGTTTCATCTCTTGATATTTTGGCGGCTCCTTTTTGATATGTGATATCAGCCAGTTCACTGAGGGGTATTTTACCATTAGAGGGGATATCGACATATAAATTTTTGAGATTTTCAATATCCTGCCTATTTTCATTCGTAAGGCGGACCACCAAATCAAACCGCTTCTCACCTTCATAAATATTCCCCACTTTTCTTCCCGCAAAGCCCATGGCAACCATATCATTGAGTTCTTTGATATTCAGGTTATAACGAGCAATTTTTTCGCGATTGTACTGGACATTCATTTGAGGCAGGCCAACTATTTTTTCAACAGTTATGTCTGCAGCCCCATCGACATTTTCAATTAATGATTTTATTTCATTTCCTTTTTTGCTGAGGATTTCCAGATCTTCTCCAAATATTTTGATGGCAATATCTGCCCTTACACCTGTTATCAATTCGTTAAACCTCATTTCAATGGGTTGGGTAAATTCTACTTCAATACCGGGTAGTATGGAGAGGGCTTCTTTGAACTTATTGGCCAATTCATCCTTGGTTTTGGCTGATACCCACTCACTTTTCGACTTTAAAATTATTATGACATCACTTTCTTCCATAGACATTGGGTCTGTAGGTACTTCTGCCGCTCCTATCCTGGTCGCAACCTGCTTAACTTCAGGAAAATTATCCAGAAGAATTTGCTCTATCTTCGTGGTAGTTTCTACCGTTTTTGTTAATGATGTCCCTGTTTTTAAAACAGGCTGTATTACAAAGTCGCCTTCATCTAATGTGGGGACAAATTCACCACCCAGGGATATAAAAAGTGGTATGGTTAATGCCAGGACAAGAGCTGCCAGACTTAACACCAATCTTTTACGTTCAAATCCCCAATGTATTATGGGATCAAAAGATTTATTTAGCCATCTCATCAGTCTAAATGAAATGTTCTTTTTTGAAGTATCGGAGGGTTTCAGGAACAAAGACGCCATTACCGGAACATACGTAAAACACATGATCATTGCACCTATCAGAGCAAAGCTAAAAGTTAAAGCCATGGGCCGAAACATTTTACCTTCAACGCCACTAAGTGATAAAATAGGGATGAAGACAATCAGGATAATTAACTGGCCGAAAATCGCCGAATTCATCATTTTAGACGCCCCTTGATACGTTATTTTATCTCTGAATTTTGACTGATCAGTCCTGGAAAGTCTGTTCAATTCATCTTTTTTGCCGGTAATTTGAAATGCTATGAATTCTACTATAATTACCGCTCCGTCTATAATAATTCCAAAGTCTATTGCCCCCAGACTCATTAAATTGGCATCCACTTTAAATAAATACATCAAGGACAAAGCAAAGAGTAAACTAAGAGGAATAACGGAAGCAACCACCAGGCCCGATCTTAAATTTCCTAACAGCAGGACTACAACAAAGATCACAATCAGGCATCCAAAAATCAGATTTTCTGTAACTGTAAATGTCGTCTTACCAATAAGCTCACTTCTATCCAGAAAGGCATTTATTTGTATACCCTCCGGCAAACTCTTTGAGATTGAAGACACCCTGTCTTTAACGGCATCAATAACCTCCTTGGAATTTGCATTTTTAAGCATCATTACCTGTCCCAGTACTTTTTCACCTTCCCCATTAGCCGTGATAGCTCCAAAACGCGTGGCACTTCCAAACCCCACTTCGGCCACATCCTTGATATAGATAGGGATTGAATTTTCCTTTTTTACTACAATGTTTTTAATGTCATCTAAAGAGGAAACTAAACCTTCACCGCGAATAAAATACGCCTGATTTACTTTTTCAATATACCCCCCGCCTGTTACACTATTGTTTAATTCAAGGGCATTTATCACCTCTTTAGCAGTGACATTCATCGCATTTAGTTTTTCTGTACTAATTGCGACTTCATATTGTTTTAAAAAACCTCCCCAGGTGTTAACTTCAACAACTCCGGAAATACCTGAGAGTTGTCTTTTAACAATCCAGTCCTGTATGGTTCTCAGGTCTGTAGTTGAGTATTTTCCCTCATATCCGGGTTTTACATCCAGTATGTACTGATAGATTTCACCTAAACCTGTAGATATAGGCCCCATTTCTGGGGTGCCAAAACCTTCAGGAATTTTTTCCGAAGCCGACTTAATTTTTTCAGCGATCAACTGCCTGGGAAGGTAAGTCCCCATATCATCATTAAAGACAATGGTAACTACTGACAGGCCAAATTTGGAGATAGATCTTATTTCCTGAACACCGGGTAAATTAGCCATTTCAAGCTCTATCGGATAGGTAATAAATTGCTCCATATCCTGTGTAGACAAGCTTCTTGAGGTAGTGATTACCTGTACCTGGTTATTCGTAACATCCGGAACGGCGCCAATAGATATCCGGAGGAGGGAATAAAGCCCAAAACCCACTAAAAATATAGTGAATAGTAGAATAATAAATTTCTTCTGAATACTGAATTCTATAATACGAGATAACATAATCCATGGAATAATGATTGATAATCATGCATAATTAGAAAGGAAAATTATGCCTTTGAAAAAAAATAAACCAAGATAACTTATACCGCTCGGGGGGGTTGGAAAGGGCCTTCTTTCTCACAACTAGAATATGAAGCCTGATAAAAGAAATTTGCCGTTGAAGTTAGAAAATCGTCAACGGGTTTAAGTTGATATGCCTGCAGATCCTTGATAACAAAAGCCGAAAGCAGTGTCATATGGGGCTGGTGTTGAAATGGTAATTCTTCGTGCTGTTGTTTTTCTTCCTGATGTTTTTTATTGTGATCCGCTTCAAGATCTCCATAGTGCTTAGAAAGAAAGACAAATAAGTTATCGCCGTATTTCTCAGAATGAAATTTAGCATGTTCTATTAATTCACCAAGGTCTACGAGATCGCTGATACAAATGTTAAAGCTTTGTATCAGAATTAGGAAAGAAGCTGCTATGGAAACGAATTTTACAATCATAATCCTTAAGTAAAGATACGATAATCTGTAAAATTAGAATTAAACCTCTTCCTCTTCTACAATTTCATAGGGGATATTATCGATAATATAACTCAAGGCTTCAATTCGCGCATCAGTTTTTCTGTTGGCATCTATAATTATCCAGGGGGAGTCTTTTAAATCTGTTTGCTCAAACATTTTTAGCTTAAAGGCCGTGTATTCGTCCCACAGTTCCTGTGCTTTGCGGTCCACAGCGGTCATTTTCCATTTTTTTAAGGGGTTCGATTTAATTTCCTTAAACCTGTTTGCCTGTTCTTCCTTGGTAATAGAAAAATAGAATTTTATTAAATAGGTATCAGAATCCATGATCATTCTTTCAAAGCCATTAACCTGTTTCATAAAATTCTGATACTGTGGTTTAGTGCAAAAGCCGTTAACGGGCTCAACAACAGCCCGGTTGTACCAACTTCGGTCAAAGAAAACCATTTCACCCGGTTTTGGAAGCTTATTTACATAACGTTGAAAATACCATTGCCCACTCTCTTCAACAGTTGGTTTTGGCAAGGCAACAATCCTGTACATTCTGGGATTTATATAGGCAGTTATTCTTCGTATAGCCCCACCTTTTCCAGCGGCATCGCGGCCTTCAAAAATTACAACTATTTTCTTATTCTTAGCTATTACCCAATTTTGCAGTTTTATGAGTTCTGTCTGAAGTTCTTTAATTTTCATTTCGTGCCTTGCCGACCGCAAGGCCTTTTCAACATTAATCTTTTTATCAGACAGCAGACTTCTCAATCCCAATGAAGAGTTAAGCAAAGAAATATCATCTTCACTGAGCTGAATCTGTTTCGTATCCTTAATATTCATCTTTTATATATCAATTTGTTCAATATGCCTGTAATACCTCAGAACTATATTAGGATCTGGTAATATGCTTGTTTTATGTTTTGTTTTTCTCGTATAATCAAACCTGGAAAGCACATAACGAATACTCTCGAGACGTGCAGTTTTTTTGCTATTGGCCTTTACAATTATCCACGGACTAAAGGTGGTGTGTGTTTTAGAGAACATCTGTTCTTTATAAAAACTGTATTTATCCCACAAAGCCTGTCCCTTTTTATCAACCGGACTAAATTTCCATTTTTTTAAGGGATTTAATAACCGACTTTCTATTCGCTTTTTTTGTTCTTTTTTAGTAATTGAAAACCAAAACTTTACAAGTTGAACACCATCTTCATAAAGCATGTGTTCGAACCCCGGAACCTGAACCATAAATTGTTTATAATCATTTTTATTGCAAAATCCCATTACAGGTTCAACTACGGCCCTGTTGTACCAACTTCTGTCGAAAAACACAATCTCTCCCGGATTTGGCAGTTCTTTTATATATCTTCTAAAATACCATTGACCGCCTTCCACGTCAGTGGGTTTAGAAAGAGCTACAACCCTCATGGACCTTGGATTAAGGTGTTCTGTAAAACGTTTTATAGCACCTCCCTTACCTGCGGCGTCCCTGCCTTCAAATATTATGGCTACCCTAAGTTTTTTTTTAATCACCCAACGCTGTAGGTTAACCAATTCTATCTGTAAAAGTTTAAGTTCTTCTTCATATCGAAGTCTGTTAAGTGCCTTGGAAATGTCCAGGTCCTTTTGATTGGCAATGGCAATTAAGTCTTTTCTCTTTTTAGCTTCGAGAAGATCTTCCGGTAAAAACATTCAGCTTGTGTATTATGTAAAAGAATTAATGTAAAAACATGAGTTTTTGATTAACCCTAAAATTTGGTCGTAACTATAAAGATACTAATTTTGCCCTACAATTTTATGACTTTTAGAGCTGATTTTCCTGCACTTTAATTCTAAATACAAAGTGGGACATTTATTTTGCTTTGCCCGAAGTTAATATCTAAGTTTAATGCTTAAACCAAATTTTTAATTATGAATCACAGAAAACTATTCTATGCCCTTCTTTTAGTATTAATTGGATTTCAGGCTTATACACAAAAAGAAAAGTTCAGCTACTTGGATGTATTTAAACTGGAGCATGTTTCTGACCCACAAATAGCACCAAATGGTTCCCGGATAGTTTATAGGAGAATGGGTTTTGACATAATGAAGGACAAAGCCGATGGTAATCTTTGGATAATTAATTCTGATGGCTCGGGGCATCAAAAACTAAGCTTACGAGAAGCGAGCGAGCAAAGTCCCCGATGGTCTCCAAGCGGAGATAGAATTGCATTTATAAGCACAACAACCGAAGGTTCTGAGATTTATATGTATTGGCTGAATAGCGGTAAATTGGCAAAAATTAGCCAGCTCCCATTTAGTCCAAGTTCATTGACCTGGTCTCCGAAAGGAGACCAATTGGCATTTTCCATGAATGTTGAAAAAGATCCGCCTGTAATTGCTAAAATCCCCGAAAAACCGAAAGGCGCAAAATGGGCAGAAAAACCGAGAATAACAGATCGGTTGTATCATGAGGCAGACGGGCGTGGTTATATAAAACCAGGCTTCAATCACATATTTGTAATCCCTGCACAGGGTGGGGCAATACGCCAACTCACTTCCGGAGATTACCATCATAGAGGGCAACTTTCATGGTCTGCAGAAGGGGATAGAATATTTTTCTCGGGAAACAGAACTGATAACTGGGAATATGATTTTCGTAATAGTGAGATCTACCAGGTAGCGATTGCTTCGGGACGTATAGAAACTTTAACTGACCGAAAAGGCCCCGACTATAATCCTGTAGTTTCACCTGATGGTAATTATATTGCTTATTTGGGATATGAGGATAAAGTTCAAACGTATCAGGTAAGGCAATTGCATATCATGAATGCGGATGGGACAGGGAAAAGAGTCTTATCCAAAGATCTCGACAGGAGTATTTCCGGGATGATTTGGGATGTAAAGAATGCGGGACTCTATATCTCATATGATGATAAAGGAAATACCAAAGTGGGCCATATTTCCTTAGACGGGAAAATTTCGAAACTGGCAGATGACCTCGGTGGGACTTCTATTGGCCGCCCTTATGCCGGCGGATCATTTAGTGCTTCCCAGGATGGCACGATCGCTTTTACACAAAGCAGACCAGATTACCCCGCTGAACTTGCTGTTAGGAGTTCTAAGTCCAAAAGAACAACCAGGATTACTGCACTTAATAAGGCATTATTTGATTACCGGACGTTGGGTAATGTAGAGGAAGTTTGGTATAAATCGTCCGTAGATCAAAGAGACCTGCAAGGCTGGGTGGTTTACCCTCCAAATTATGACAAGAATAAAAAATATCCGTTTCTGGTAGAAAATCACGGAGGGCCGGTTCTTAACTATGGCGACAGGTTTTCTGCAGAAATGCAGCTATATGCAGCAGCAGGGTATATAGTATTTTATCCTAACGCCAGGGGGAGCACAAGTTATGGGGAGGAATTTGGTAACCTTTTATATAATAATTACCCCGGTGACGATTATAATGATGTAATGGACGGCGTTGATTATTGTATCAAAAATGGCATTGCTCATGAAGATCAACTTTATGTTACAGGCGGGAGTGCCGGGG
>JABDPH010000196.1 GCA_013042925.1 Eudoraea sp. | reverse complement strand
GATAAAGCGTATATGCCCTTTATTTTTGCATATTTTTGGCCTCAATGCTAAGTGTAGCATGTGGTACCAGCTTCAGTCGCTCTTTATTAATTAGCTTGCCTGTTACCCGACAAATACCATAGGTCTTATTTTCTATTCTGAGCAATGCATTTTTAAGATCCCTAATGAACTTTTCCTGGCGGATTGCCAATTGAGTATTGGCTTCTTTGCTCATGGTCTCTGAACCCTCTTCGAAAGCCTTAAATGTGGGCGAGGTATCATCAGTTCCATTATTCCCATCGTTCATGTAGGAACTCCGAAGCAGTTCCAGATGGCTTTGTGCTTTCTCTATTTTCTCTTCTATAAGTACCCTGAATTCTTCTAATTCTTTATCGGTATACCTTACTTTTAAATCTTGTCCCATAATTTTAGTGTTTTTGGATAGACAATTTTGTGTTTACATCATCAAAGGAAATGGCTACACCATCTTCCATTTGTTCTTCAAAATTAAGTTCGGAGGTTAAGGTTTCATTTTTAATATAACTTATATTGCTCTTAACCGCTCTTTCGACTAAACCGTCCTTTAATATTCTAATATCAATTTTATCTGTTACTTCAAATCCAGAATCTTTTCTCAGATTTTGAATTCTATTTACAAGTTCGCGAGCTATCCCCTCTTGTTTTAGTTCCTCATCAATAGTTATATCCAAGGCTACAGTGAGGGAACCTGAAGTGGCTACAAGCCAGCCTTCTATATCCTGAGAAGATATCTCTACATCCTCTAACTGTAATATAATACTTTTATTTTCTATTTCAAGTGAAATTTTACCTTCACGCTCAATTTTTTGAATATCTATTTGATCCAGATTGCTAACTGCGGCACTTATCAGCTTCATATCTTTGCCAAACCTGGGGCCCAGCACTTTGAAATTGGGCTTAATACGTTTTACCAATATCCCTGAGGCGTCATCCAGAAGCTTGATTTCCTTTACATTGACCTCGGTTTTTATCAAATCTGCCACGGCTTCAATTTCTGAACGCTGTTTTTCGTCCAAAACAGGGATCATTATTTTCTGCAAAGGTTGGCGCACCTTAATTTTTTCTTTCTGACGAATTGATAGGACAAGGGATGATATCGTTTGCGCTTTTTGCATTTTACTTTCCAATTCCTTATTCACAAATTCAGTATTATATTCTGGAAAGTTAGATAAGTGAATGCTGTCAAAGAGATCTTTCCCGGTGGTTCTGGTCAAATCAATAAACAACCTATCCATAAAGAATGGTGCAATAGGTGCAGAGAGTTTAGCGATAGTAACTAAACAGGTGTATAATGTCTGATATGCAGAAACTTTGTCTTCCTGGTAATCCCCTTTCCAAAATCTTCTCCTGCTCAAACGAACATACCAGTTACTTAGGTTTTCCTGAACATAATCTGATATAGCCCTTGCAGCTCTGGTAGGTTCATAATTATCATAAGACTCATCCACCCTTTTTATGAGGGTATGTAATTCAGATAAAATCCATTGGTCAATCTCGGGTCGATTTTCCAAAAGTATTTCTTTTTCAGAATACGTAAATTCGTCAATATTAGCATAAAGAGAAAAGAAAGAATAAGTGTTGTAAAGTGTTCCAAAAAACTTCCTTTTTACTTCCGCAATCCCCTCCACATCAAATTTAAGGTTATCCCATGGGTTGGCATTGGAAATTAGATACCAACGAGTTGCATCCGGGCCAAATTCCTTTATAGTCATCCAAGGATCTGCTGCATTTCCCAGCCGTTTAGACATTTTCTTACCTTCCTTGTCAAGTACCAAACCATTAGATACTACATTCTTATATGCCACCGAATCAAAAACCATTGTAGCAATAGCGTGTAACGTATAAAACCAGCCTCTTGTCTGGTCAACACCTTCCGCTATAAAATCTGCCGGAAAAGTCTCGCACTTATCAATCCGTTCTTTATTTTCAAAAGGATAGTGCCATTGTGCATAAGGCATGGACCCGCTGTCAAACCAAACGTCAATAAGGTCATTCTCGCGCTTCATGGGTTTTCCTGAATCTGAAACCAGGATAATCTGATCAACAATATTTTTGTGAAGATCTATCTTATCATAATTCTCTTCACTCATGTTTCCTAACTCAAAATCGGCAAACGCTTCAGATTTCATAAAACCGGCCTTAACAGATCTGGTCATTTCACCCTTCAATTGTTCCACAGAACCGATAATAATTTCTTCCCTGCCATCTTCAGTCCTCCAAATTGGCAATGGTACACCCCAAAAGCGGGATCTTGAAAGATTCCAATCGTTTGCACTCGCAAGCCAATTCCCAAATCTACCTTCACCCGTAGCCTTGGGTTTCCAGTTAATAGTTTGGTTGAGCTCATACATGCGTTCCCGAACATCGGTTATTTTAATGAACCATGAATCCAGAGGGTAATATAATATGGGCTTATCCGTACGCCAGCAGTTGGGATAACTGTGAACATATTTTTCAACTTTAAAGGCCTTATTTTCTTCTTTTAAACGAATGGCAATTTCAACATCAACAGAGCGCTCAGGAGCTTTCCCATCTTCATAATATTCATTTTTAACATACTTCCCGGCTAATTCTCCCAATTCCTTACGGAATTTCCCTTGCAAGTCAACCAGTGGGACCGGATTACTGTTTTCATCCAATACCAACAACGGGGGTACGGGTGGATTTGCCTTTTGAGCCACCTGCATATCGTCTGCACCAAATGTGGGTGCGGTATGAACTATACCTGTACCATCTTCAGTAGTAACAAAATCGCCTTCTATAACCCTGAACGCATTTTCGGGCTTGCTATAAGGTTGTGCATAATCAATTAGCTGCTCATATTTTATTCCAGCTAAATCTTCACCTGTACAGAATCCCTGTATGTAATAAGGTATTTTTTTATCATCCTTAGAAAAAGATGACAGTTCTCCTTCATTTTCAACCTCGTAAAATTTACCTGTAAACTGCTGACTTACCAGGTTTTTTGCAAGAATAACAGTAATTGGTCTAAACGTATATTGATTGTATGTTCTTACCCATACATATTCAATTTTTGGCCCAACGGTAAGTGCTGTATTTGATGGAAGTGTCCAGGGTGTCGTTGTCCATGCCAGTAAATAGAGCTCGTTTTTAAACGGTTCCAGAAATTCAGGCAGTGAACTATTTATAATTTTAAATTGAGCAGTTACTGTTGTATCAGTAATGTCCTGATACGTTCCCGGCATGTTCAATTCATGAGAACTTAAACCTGTACCTGCTTTTGGTGAATAAGGCTGAATTGTATATCCTTTATAGATCAGTCCTTTGTCGTAAATCTGTTTTAACAGCCACCAAACAGTTTCCATGTATTTGGGCTTGTAGGTAATGTATGGATCATCCATATCTACCCAGTACCCCATTTTTTCTGTGAGATCATTCCAGGCATCTGTATAGCGCATTACCGCTTTTTTACAAGCCTCGTTGTATTCCTCCACGGAAATTTTTACACCTATATCCTCTTTTGTTATTCCAAGTTCTTTCTCTACACCCAGTTCAATAGGCAGGCCATGCGTATCCCAGCCTGCTTTTCGCTTAACCTGAAACCCCTTCATAGTCTTATATCTGGGGAAAATATCCTTAATGGTTCGGGAAATTACGTGATGAATACCGGGCATTCCATTTGCAGAGGGTGGTCCTTCATAAAAAACATAGCTTGCCTGTCCATCTCTTGTGGATATACTTTTTTCAAAAATATCCCGGGTTTTCCAAAATTGAAGTATTTCTTCTCCAATCTTAGATAAATCTAACCCTTTATATTCCGCAAACTTCATACGAATGGTCTCCTTTGGTATAAATTAAGGCTGCAAAATTAAGGAATTAGAATGAAATTATCGATCCTATTTTAATCTCAAAACCGAAAACTTGCTCCCAGTATAAAATTAATACCTGCAGCAGTAATTCCGGATGAATAAGGACGATACCTTTGATTGGTAAAATTCTCAATAGCAAATGTCAGTTTTAAAGGATCAGCAATTTGATACTGAGACCTTAAATTTAAGGTGTACCAGGAAGGTGAATAAGGATTTCCATTTGCGTCTTTAGCATAGAGGTAACTTTTATTTATTTCAGAAAGCGCAAGGTTCTCAAAGGATATTTCACCATTATAATTCAGAAAAAGGTCTGCTTTTAACCTTTGATTTCTCCAAATGACATGAAAATCAGCGAAAGTCGGGGGAGCATGTCTGGCCGGAGTGTCATTACCGTTTTCATCCTCTTCGGTTCCCTCCGTGAAAGTTAAATTAGATATGATAGAGAAATTTTCAGAAAGAAATGCCTGTAACCCAACCTCCAGACCATAAACATATGCGTTAGAAGCATTCTGTATGGCCTGTACATTACTTAATTCCCCATTGTAAATAATTTCTTCTTCCCCGTTAAACAGATAATCCCTCCGGACAAGAGCGTCTATCAGATAGGTGTAATATGCCGCACCTTTTAATACTAACTTATCTTTAAAATTCTTTTGCACTCCAAATTCAGCATTATAGGCATACTCAGGTTTTAGATCGGGATTAGGCACCACCACTGAACCTGGTTCAGAGTCAAATACCTTACCTATATCATCTATATTTGGAGCTCTAAAACCGGTTGCTCCGTTAAGTGTGAACTGCAAGTCGGCTTTTGGAAACCAGCTAAATCCAATGTTTCCGGTAAAAGCCCCATTATTTAAATATGCTCTATCAAAGGGAAAAGGATAGAAGGTTGAATCAAAATCTGCATTAATCCAGACATGGCTATACCTAATCCCCGCCAACCATGTGAAATTTGGTTTGGCCTTGAATTCACTGTTTAAATATGCAGCGAGGGTCTGCCAGGTAGAACCATCGGGATACCGGGATTGGGCAGGTACTACCACGCCGTTTTCAATATTGGTCTGACTCCCAACAGATCCTACTTTATTAAAAATATATTCCGCTCCATAATACAGCCTTAAATTTCCAATTTTCTTGTTTTCAAAATCAACATTTAAGGATAGTGCATCTATATTTTCTTTTGTTGTATTGCGAATAGGGTCCTGAAATTGCCTTTCATTTCTACTCTCCTTAAAATTCTGGAAAGCCCCCGTAATTCGCAATCCATCATAAAACCTGCCTCGGCCTTTATTAGAAACCTGCATGTTTCCCATAAACCATTTTTGAGGCCCGTAAAACCATTCAGCTGAACGCAAACCAGTTCCAGTACTGTCTGGTCTTATTAATCTATCGTACCTGGAATAATCTGAAGTACCGGACAAAAATAATCCCAGATCATAACTCCAATTATTATTTGGTCTAAAGGATATTTTTTGCATTAGATTAATCTGATCATAGCCCGTTGGGATTTGGATACGTGGATCTTCATTTTGGACTAATACATCCTGGCCATTTAGTCGTTTCACATACTGATTTCTAAGATAGGAATCCGGACCATGGCTTCCCATTTTTAGATCGCTAAAGTTATTATAGGACGCACTTGTTAAGAAAGCCCATTTTTGCGACCCTATGTTGATATCAAAATGTCCTGTATTTTCATCGTTTCCAGAAGCATATCTATAGTTCATACCTCCTGAAATTTCCAAACTTTCAACAGTTGAAAATTGTGGTTTATTGGTAATGAAATTCATTACCCCTCCTATAGCATCACTTCCATATATTACTGATCCGGGTCCAAAAACTACTTCGGTATTCTTAACAGAAAAAGGGTCTATGGATATGATGTTCTGAATATTACCTCCTCTAAAAATGGCATTATTCATACGTACTCCATCCACAGATAACACCAGCCTGTTTGTTGCAAAACCCCGGATCATAGGACTTCCACCACCCAACTGACTTTTCTGCACAAATATTTTCCCGCTGCTCTGCAAGAGATCTGCTGAAGTTTGTGGGTTTGTAAATGCTATTGCTTGCGCGTTTATGGAAACTATTTTTTGCGGAATATCCTTTTTTTGTTGTTCCCACTTGGAAATAGACATAACCACTTCATCCAGCTGTTCGCGTTTTAAACTAAAATAAACCTTACCTCCTCTTTTTAATAGTAGTTGCTTAGTAGATCTTTTAGTTTGATAACTAAGGTGCCTTAGTGTAATACGCTCGTTCCTGTCAAAAACAGATATATCACATTTTCCGTCAAAATCAGAAAGGACCGTTTTTGATTTATCATTATTATAAAGAACGGCATTAATTACAGGTTCCTTTGTTTCCGTATCAAGGAGGGTAATCTCCTGACCAGATACAAGGTTAGCAAATAGAAGTATAATAAGAAAAATTCCCCTATGCATTTTAGCTAAAAACTTCGTTCAAAATAGCAAGTGATCTGGGTTTTTTAAATCCGTGCAAATGTACTTCAAAATAGAGTACAAGGGATTGTAATAATTCTTGCCTGGTTTTTTTGCCCATCCTAACTTTATGGATAGCATCAAAATTTATGCCCAAAAACATTTTAAAGAGTTCAAGGGCTTCTTCTTTAAGAATTGGATTCATCCCCGGGGTCTCAATAAATGCACCTTCAGCCAAATCAAAATAAGGGTAATTCATATTCGTTGTGTCCGGATAAAAACCTAAATATTTAGATAAGCTCAATAGAAAAAACAAATGAAAGTTGTTAATGTTATCATGGGTATCCAACCATTGAAGCGATGCCTCCAGAAAACGGAATAAGTCTTCGTTTTGTTCCTCTTCAAATATGCTGTTGACAAGTATTTCAGCCAAAAAAAAGACCATTGCATTTTTAGCGATGTCTGTATGAGCACTTTGATAAGGGTAACTTACTTTAGCATCTATCAATCGTTCTAAAGTCCCTTTATTTTTGTGATTTACAACTATTTCAAGTTGCGTTAAGGGTTGAAAGTAGGCGGTTTTTAATTTTCCTTTTTTAGAAGCTAAAATTCCTTTAAGGAGATAGGATTTTAATCCATCTGTGTAAGTAAACGCTTTTACAATTAAACTTGTATCCCCATACTTTATAGAAGATAGAATTAAAGCTTTAGTAGTAATTTGCATCTATTGTGCTTAGAATAAAGCAAAGATAGGCTGAATTAATAAAAAAAATCAGAAAGGCGGTTTTAGAAGCTAAAACTTTCGCAAAATTGAAAGCTCTATTCCTAAAACCGCCTATTATCTGAATACTATTTAAATCACTCCTTGTGCAAGCATGGCATCTGCCACCTTAACAAAGCCAGCAATATTAGCACCTTTTACATAATTGCAATATCCGTTTTCTTCTACCCCATATTCAATACAGGAATCATGAATATCTTCCATAATTCCACGCAGCCTTTCGTCTACTTCTTCCCTTGTCCAGCTTATCCTTAAAGAGTTCTGTGACATCTCCAGGCCAGAGGTAGCTACACCACCAGCATTAGAAGCTTTACCGGGCGCAAATAAGACTTTGGCATCGTGAAAAACGTGAATTGCCTCAGGAGTAGATGGCATATTAGCCCCTTCGGCAATACAAATACATCCGTTGGCAACTAATTCTTTAGCGTTATTTCCATCCAGTTCATTTTGAGTAGCGCATGGCAGTGCAATATCACATTTTACTTCCCAAGGGCGTTTTCCTTCATGATAAGTAGCTGATTTATACTTTTTCACATATTCAGATATTCTACCACGCCTATTATTCTTGAGATCCATTACGAAGTTCAATTTTTCACTATCAATCCCATCCTTATCATAAATATATCCTCCTGAATCAGATAAAGTCAAAACTTTACCCCCCAATTGCAAAATCTTTTCCGCCGCATATTGAGCAACATTTCCAGATCCTGAAACAACAACCGTTTTTCCTTTGATTTCCTCATTTTTTGTTTTTAACATACTTTGAGCAAAATATACAGTGCCATAGCCGGTTGCCTCGGGGCGAATTTTAGAGCCACCCCATGATAATCCTTTTCCTGTAAGAACCCCAGTGAACTCATTCCTTATCTTTTTATACATTCCAAAAAGGAATCCAATCTCCCGTGCCCCTACGCCAATATCTCCTGCCGGAACATCTGTGTTAGGTCCAATATGCCTGCATAATTCGGTCATAAAGGCATGACAAAACCTCATAACTTCATCATCAGATTTTCCTTTAGGATCAAAGTCTGAACCTCCTTTTCCCCCTCCCATTGGAAGGGTAGTCAAACTATTTTTGAATACCTGTTCAAAAGCAAGGAATTTAAGAATGCTGGCATTAACAGATGGGTGAAAACGAAGGCCTCCTTTATAAGGCCCAATTGCCGAGTTCATTTGAATACGATATCCCCGGTTTACATGTATCTCGCCATCATCATCAACCCACGAAACTCTAAAGGAAATCAACCGTTCTGGTTCAACCATCCTCAATAAGATGTTTTTACCGTAATAAATTTCATGTTGGACTATGTAAGGAATTACCGTATCGGCAACCTCCTGTACTGCCTGAATGAACTCCGGTTCATGACCGTTTCGGGTCCGAACCTCATCCATAAATGCTTCAATGTTTGCGTTCATATTAAAATTAATTAGCTAAGGTTTTTTGTTGAATTAAAAATTCAAGCGCAAAATTATACCTTTTCTGTAATTTAAAGGGGCTTTTTTTAAAAATATGATAAAATTTATCCAATTGCCTGTTCCAGATCAGAAATAAGATCCTGGCCATCTTCAATTCCCACACTTAGTCTGATAAGAGAATCAACGACCCCACTTTTTTCCCTTTCTTTTTTAGGAATACTGGCATGGGTCATACTTGCCGGGTGGCCTGCTAAACTCTCCACTCCTCCCAATGATTCTGCAAGTGTGAAGACCTTTAGTTTTTCTACAATGGAAACGGCATCCTTAAAACTACTTCCTTTGGGTATAAAAGATATCATTCCACCATATGCTTTCATTTGTTTTGTGGCAACATCATGATTGGGGTGATTTTTAAAACCAGGCCAATACACCTTTTCAATTTTTGGATGCTCAAGCAAATATTCTGCAATGAGTTTTCCATTTTCACAATGCCGCTGCATTCTTACATGCAATGTTTTAATCCCTCTCAAAACTAAAAAGCTATCCATTGGGCCACAAACAGCACCACTGGCGTTTTGAATGAAATACAATTTCTCTGCCAGGACTGAATCTCTCACAACTAAAGCGCCCACGACCACATCGCTATGTCCGCCTAGATATTTGGTAGCAGAATGCATAACAATATCGGCTCCTAAATCCAGAGGTTGCTGCAAATAGGGTGTTGCGAAAGTATTATCTACTGCCATAAGCAGTTTATTACTTTTGGCCAATTCTGAAACCGCCTTAATGTCAATGACATTCATCATTGGATTTGTTGGTGTTTCAACCCAAATTAATTTCGTATTTGAATTAATTAAGGCAGCAATATTAGCTACTTTCTGCATACCTACGAAGTGAAATTTTATCCCGTATTTTTCAAAAATCTGTCGGAAAAGGCGATAGCTACCCCCGTACAGATCATTCGTTGAAATTACTTCATCACCTGGCTCCAATAGCTTAATAACCGCGTCCATTGCCGCCAATCCACTGGCGAATGCCAATCCGTAATTTCCATTTTCAATACTGGCAAGGGCATCTTCCAATGCGCTCCTTGTTGGGTTAGCACTGCGAGAATATTCAAACCCCATATGCTCACCAGGACTCGTTTGGGCATAGGTAGATGTCTGATAAATTGGAGGCATTACAGCACCGTAGGCTTTGTCCGGCTTTTGTCCCCCATGTATTACCTTACTATTAAATCTTAATTCCTTTTCGCTCATATTTTTAATTTATGTTCACAAATGTATTGTTATCTTTTGGAGAAACCAATGAATCCTTAGTTTTGCAATAGATCCAAATTCAATGCAATGAAGCATATTATAGCCTACCTTTTTTTGCTGGTATTAATAACGAGCTGTCAGGATAACCGCAATGTTACATTTGAAGCTTTAAGTCTTCAGAATTCTAAATGTGAGGAGTGCCCGGAGGTTTCTATTAATATTCCAAAAGCATCTGGGAATAATAAACTTTCTAAATCTATTAATCTCGCTTTGCAGGAAGAAGTTATTTCCCAATTAACTTTTGATGATGAATTAAATGCCGAAACTATTCAGCAGGCCATTGAATCATTTACAAATGGTTATTTTGAATTAAAAAAAATCTATCCCGATGAAACAATTGGATGGAAGGCCACAATAAATGGATTGGTAACCTTTGAAGACACTGACCTCATAACGGTTGAATTACAGTCTTATCTGTTTACTGGTGGCGCTCATGGATATGGATCTACAAATTATTTAAATTTTAATAAAAAAAGTGGTAAAGAAATAGATGCCTGGGAGTTGTTTGAAGATAAGGAAGGGTTTCAAAAATATGCAGAAACCCAATTTAGAATACAACAGAATATCCCGGTAAATAAGTCTATAAACAGTACGGGCTTTATGTTTGACAAAGACCTTTTTTATCTCCCTGAAAATATTGGATTTACAGAGAAAGGACTTAAACTTTTGTATAATCAATATGAAGTGGCTTCATATGCCGATGGCCCTATTGAACTGACTCTTCCTTATAAGGATATTCAAAAATTTTTATCGGGTAAAATCAAAGCCTAGCTCGCCTTTTCCTTTAGTAGAATCTTATCCAATGAAAGTATTACCCCGAGATGTAATCCTTCATGAAATAGATTAAACTTCAAAGCGTCTTCAACATTGCTCAATACAACCTTGGTGCTCGTGGTATATTCATTATACTCCTTGAAAATTCCATTTTCGTAATCCTGCTGTGTCCATTCCACTGTGGAAAACAAAAAACCACCAATATGATCTAACTCTTCATCCGTAGGAGGTAAATTCGGTAAAGTTCCTTTTCTGAATTTTTGAATCAAAGAATCATCAATACGCGGAGTTAGATTACTAAATTTGTAAATAAGTATTTGTTGGGTGGCAACGACATGGGCTATATTCCACCATATGTTATTGCGGTAGCCTTCCGGAATTTCAAATAGAAGATTAGGAGGAGTTCGCTTTAATATTTTGTATAGTATCTTCCTGTTTTGAATCGTAATGTCAAAAATTTTTTCCAATGTTTGCTAATTTTCCAATTAATAATAATGCGTTTGCCCTGAATAAAAATAACATATTCATTCAATAATAATTAGTGGTGGTTATTATAATTTTAATTTCTATAAAGAAATACCATGAAGAAAATTTATTACTTAAGTAGTTGCGATACATGCAAGCGTATTTTAAATGAGCTAAAGCCTCTTGATAATTTTGAAATTCAGGATATTAAAACAGCCCCAATTACTAGTGAGCAGTTAAACGAAATGCAAAATTTAGCAGGTAGTTATGAAGCCTTATTTAGTAAAAGGGCACGCCTGTATGGTGAGCGCAAACTAAAAGATCAGCAACTTGAAGAAAAGGATTATGAGGCGCTGATATTGGAACATTGCACATTCTTGAAACGACCTGTTATTTTGGTAAACAATCAAATATTTATAGGAAATAGTAAAAAGGTAGTTGCTTCTGCCAAAGAAATCATTCATTCTTGAATAAACGAACTCTAGCCATATTATCAGCCCTGGGTGCTACAACAATTTATGGATTAAACCATACCATTGCCAAAGGGGTGATGCCCATGTATATTAAACCATTTGGTTTTATTATGCTTAGAGTGCTGGGAGCTGCAATATTGTTTTGGAGTATTTCCTTCATGGGCCCAAAAGAAAAGATTGAATCTAAAGACTGGGGGCGGATACTGCTGTGTTCGCTTTTTGGCATGGCAATTAATATGCTGGCATTTTTTAAAGGTTTGGATTTATCAACGCCCATAAATAGTGCTGTCCTTGTTACGACCACACCCATAATAGTGGTGGTTTTATCTTTTTTTTTAATTAAAGAAAAAATCAGGATGCTCAAAATCGCGGGTATATTGATTGGTCTTACAGGTGCTCTTTTTCTTGTCCTATACGGTAATGAAATTAGACAGGACGCATCAAATATCCCTTTGGGTAATTCTCTCTTTTTGTTGAATTCCCTATTTTTTGGACTTTATCTTATTCTTGTAAAAAAACTGCTTGAAAAATACCATCCTTTCACTCTTTTAAAGTGGATGTTTCTGATAGGCATTATATACAATTTACCGGTTGCACTTTCCGAGTTTTTAGAAGTGTCATGGTTTTCGCTGCCATTTGAGGCTATATGGAAAATGGCATTTGTGGTCATTGGAACTACTTTTTGCGCTTATTTGTTTAATGTTTTTGCATTAACCCAATTAAAAGCATCTACAGTAAGTGCCTTTATATATGTGCAACCTGTAATCGGTATTCTTTTTGCTGTAATAAGTGGCAGAGATAACCTAACAACCGTAAAAGTAGCAGCGGCGTGTTTAGTGATGTTAGGAGTTTATCTTGTTAGCAAAAAACCAAAACCGGGTTCAATCACAGACTAGCTGGCTCTCCAAGAAGTATTAACTACAAAATCATTACTTTCAGTAATCTTTTGAGCCTCCAGGGACCGGCTTATATGTTCTATACTAATTGATATTTATACAAACAGAATTTATCCCTATTTTTAAACTCACAAAAAAAGACTATGACTAACAAACCTTCATTTATCAAAGAACTTTCTTTGCCTGCCATCGCAGCACCCATGTTCCTAATCTCTGGTCCTAAATTGGTTATTGAATGTTGCAAAAATGGAATTATAGGAACTTTTCCTGCCCTTAATCAACGTACAAGTGAAGGATTTGAAGAATGGCTTATTCAAATAAAATCCGAATTAGATGCTTTTGAAGAAAAAACGGGAGGTAAGGCAGCTCCTTTTGGTGTAAATCTGATTGTTCATCCTACGAATCCAAGGCTCGAAGCAGATCTGAAATTATGCATTAAACATAAAGTTCCTATCATTATCACCTCTTTGGGAGCAGTTTCGCAGCTAGTTGATGCTGTGCACAGTTATGGTGGATTGGTTTTTCACGATATAATCAAAAAAAGGCATGCGGAAAAGGCGGCTGAAGCAGGGGTCGATGGACTAATATTGGTTGCGGCCGGTGCCGGAGGTCATGCAGGAACTATTAATCCTATGTCGCTTGTGGCAGAAATTAAAAAGTTCTACGATAAAACCATCATCCTTTCAGGCTGTATAAGTACCGGCAGAGATATTGCATCGGCCTTACAAATGGGGGCAGATTTGGCTTATATGGGTACACGCTTTATTAACACTGTTGAAAGTAAAGCGCCGGAGGAATATCGCCAGATGATCATTAAGGCCGGAGCAAGTGATATTACCTATACTGCAGCCATCTCCGGAGTACATGCCAATTTTCTTGGAGCAAGTCTTGCAGCTGCAGGAATAACAGAAGAAGACCTGAAAAAGGACGTTAAAATTGACTTTGGGAAAGAATTAGATACTGAAGCTAAGGCATGGAAAACCATTTGGTCTGCCGGTCAGGGATCCGCCACAATTGATAATGTCCTTTCTGTCTCGGAACTCGTTGCGAGTCTTAAATCTGAATTTAAGGCAGCAATTGAAAAACAAATGGCTTTATTAGATAATTATCCAAAATAATAATTAAAAACAATCATCTAATATATGTACGTAAAAAGAAATATTGGCTGGGGAGTTATCCTGAGATATTCCTGGAAAAACGTTATCTTTTTTACCCTGTACGCAAGCTTGGTATTTTCTATATATCATTTTTTTGGCTGGAATTTCATTGATATTCCCTTTCAACCAATCAGTGTTATTGGTATTGCCGTTGCTTTTTATATTGGGTTCAAAAACTCTCAAAGCTATGATCGTTTTTGGGAAGGTAGAAAAATTTGGGGTGGCATAGTAAATTACAGCAGAACCTGGGGTATTCAGGTATTGAGTTTCGTACGCACTGAGGATAAGTCATACGATAAAAAAATGCATACCCAATTAATCTATAGGCATATTGGATGGATAAATGCACTCAGAGTGCAACTGAGGCAACCAAAACCTTGGTCCTTAAAAGAAGACAGATCGGTTGAAAAAATGTATGAAAAGCACGGAGAGCGAAATCCGTCCTGTAACGAAGCTTTTAAATACGTAAATAAAAGAGAATTTATTGATCTAAAAAAAAGGGTAAACCCGGCTACCCATTTGGTTAAAAACCAGGCCATGGATATTGTTGCATTAAAAGAAAAGGGTGTTATTGATGGTTTCCAGGAAGATCAGATGCAGTCTGTTTTAGAAGAGCTCTATAATCTCCAGGGTAAAAG
>JABDPH010000069.1 GCA_013042925.1 Eudoraea sp. | reverse complement strand
AGTCCAATTTCCTGAGATTTCAGTACTCGAGGCATTATTACCAAGTAGTTCTATAGCAGTGCCACCACATTCATCTTCACCACTTGCTGTAAATTTTTTATTTGAGACCCACCAGGCTCCCTGAAAGGGGCATAAAACCTGGGAGTCAGTTTCGGCAATTATTTCCCCGCTCATTTGTAATGTAAAGACGAAAACTGCAGTCCCTGTTGATCCCTCCATAGTTCCATTCCAGGTACCTACAAGTTTGGTATCAATGGTCCTCTCAGATGAAACTTCTGCTATCTCAATACCATTATCATCCGATGAACAACTGATATTTATCATTTGTGTGGCAACAATTATAATGATCAGGCAGTTGAGGGTTAATTTTTTCATCACAGCGTGCAATTTTTAACATTACATCTAAATTACGCAAACCATTAATATTTTTGACAATATTGGTAAATGACTCTCCTAAATTATCTTGAGGCTAAATTTAAAAGTCAAGTTTCTTTTTGCGCAATTCAAAGTTCTGTCCTAAATAAACTTTACGAACCATTTCGTCTTCTGCAAGGACTTCGGGAATACCAGATTTTAGTATTCCTCCTTCAAACATAAGGTAGGATCGCTCTGTGATTGCAAGGGTCTCCTGTACATTATGATCTGTAATCAGGATACCTATGTTCTTATCTTTCAATTGCGCTACAATTCGCTGAATATCTTCAACTGCAACTGGATCAACGCCGGCAAACGGTTCATCCAGAAGTATAAACTTTGGATCAGTGGCCAGGGCTCTTGCTATTTCTGTTCGTCTACGTTCTCCCCCAGATAATAAATCACCTCTGTTCTTTCTTATATGCCCCAGTCCGAACTCTTCGATTAGTGACTCCATTTTCAAGTGTTGCTCTTTTTTACTCATTTTAGTAAGTTGTAAAACACTTAAAATATTATCTTCAATACTTAATTTTCTAAATACAGAAGCCTCCTGAGCAAGGTAGCCAATACCATTTTGAGCCCTTTTGTACATTGGAAATTTTGTGATCTCCGTATCATCTAGGAAGATCTGCCCTCCATTGGGTTTTATAAGTCCTACTATCATGTAGAAGCAAGTAGTCTTACCGGCTCCGTTAGGGCCCAGTAGCCCAACTATTTCTCCCTGGTCTACTTCCAGTGAAATACCCTTTACCACTTTACGCCCCCTGTAGGCTTTCATTATGCTATCTGCTCTTAATTTCATTCAGAAGAATTATCATTCAAATCTAAGTCATATTACCTTCAGCTGTAACGAATTATGCTTTTTTTAACCTTCCTGTAACTCAAGTTGTTCCCAAAACTCATAAGCTCTTCGCAAATGTGGAATAACTATTGTGCCCCCAACTAAAGTAGCAATACTCAGGCTTTCCATAACCTCTTCTTTGGTTGCTCCACAATTATAGTTGCTTTGCAAATGGTATTTTATACAATCATCGCATCGTAAAACCGCAGATGCCACCAGGCCCAATAATTCTTTGGTTTTTACGTCCAGTGCACCCTCACTATAAGCATTAGTATCAAGATTGAAGATTCTCTTTATTATTTTGTTATTATCGACTAACAATTTCCCATTCATTTTAGAACGGTAGGCGTTAAACTCCTCAACGGGATTTGACATTTTTAGTTACTTTTTTGGCTTCTCTTTTTAATACAACTTTTGAAATATAGATGCTGATCTGGTATAGAATTAGGACGGGAACGGCTACAATGATCTGACTGGTGACATCAGGAGGGGTGATAATCGCTGATAGTATTAAAACGATAACCAATGCGATCTTTCGATACTTCTTCATAATCTCCGGAGTAATCAAACCAACCTTAGTCAAGAAGAAAATGATAATAGGTAATTCGAATAAAATACCGCAGGCGATGACCGAGGTGCGAACCGTTGAAATATATGAACCTATATCGAATTCATTCAACACCTCTTTGCTTACCTGATAAGTACCCAAGAAGTTAATCGATAAGGGTGCGACTACGTAATAACCAAAAAGCACACCCATAAAGAAAAGTAGTGAGGCTATAAGGATAAAACCGCGGGAATTACTCCGTTCATTTTCCTTAAGCCCCGGACTTATGAATTTCCATATTTCCCAAAGCACATATGGGAAGCCAATTATAAATCCGGCCCAGATAGATGTCATTATATGTGCGGAAAATTGTCCGCCCATCGTTCTACTTTGAATTGTAAAGGGAAGTTTATCCGCACAGAATGCCGAATCAAAACCCAACGATGTGGCGATATGGCAAAAAAAGCGATAGGTTGGAAAATCCATTTTCTTTGGTCCGAAAATTATGGTATCAAAAATAAAGTCTTTCACTAAAAAAGCCACAATGCCAATCAGAACTACTGCAATGGTTGAACGAATAAGATGCCACCGCAGTTCTTCCAGATGGTCCAAAAAGGACATTTCATTAGGGTCGCTAGCTACTTTCGCCATTAGAGTATTCCTTCATTAATAAGATTGTGTAAATGAACAACGCCAACATATTCCTCTCCATCTATCGCCAGTAATTGCGATAGGCTGTTAGCCCGCATCTCTTTCAGCGCTTTTATGGTAAGGACGTCTGCTCCAATGGTTTTAGGATTAGTTGTCATTATGTCTTTAGCCTTAAGGCCATTTATGTTTTCATATTTTTTAAGCATCCGTCTAATATCACCATCGGTAACAATTCCAACAAGCTTGTCATTCTTCATAACAGCTGTAACGCCTAACATTTTTTCTGAAATTTCGATGATAACCTCTTTTACAT
>JABDPH010000195.1 GCA_013042925.1 Eudoraea sp. | reverse complement strand
CAATAAGCTCGGTCGCCACAGGCGTTTTGTTTAAAGTCTTCTTTTGATGAGGTCCCTGGTGATATTGCTTCACAAGTTGCTCAGTTTCCCTAACGGATAAGCTATTTTTTACAATTTTTTCGTAAAGGCTAATTTGGTCTTCTTTTTGGTCAATATTGACAAGTGTCCTACCATGACCCATAGAAATAAAACCATCTCGCATTCCTGTTTGTATAATTGGGTCTAAACGCAATAAACGAAGATAATTGGCAATGGTAGACCTTTTTTTTCCTACCCGTTCACTTAATTTTTCCTGAGTCAAACCTATTTCATTGATTAAGCGATTGTAGGAAAGAGCAATTTCAATTGGATCTAGATCCTGGCGTTGAATATTTTCAACCAGAGCCATTTCAAGAGACTCCTGGTCATTAGCAATTCTAATATATGCAGGAATTGTCTTAAGGCCAATTAATTTAGAAGCCCTATACCTTCTTTCTCCCGAAACCAACTGAAATTTATTAAAGTCAGATTTTCTAACCGTAATTGGCTGTATAACTCCTAATTCGTTTATTGAAGAAGCCAATTCCTTAAGGGTTTCATCGTTAAAATGGGAACGAGGCTGAAATGGGTTAACATCAATTGTGTCGATATCGAGTTCTACAATATTACCAACAACTTTGTCGGCATTTCTATCCGACACCGAATTAATATCATTTTCCGGATCTTTAAGAAGAGCAGAAAGTCCTCTTCCCAAAGCCTGTTTCCTTGTTGCTTTAGCCATTATACCTTCTCTCTATTTTTTTTCAATAGTTCGTTGGCCATATTTAGGTAGTTTGATGCACCTTTACTACTGGCATCATATTTTATAATGCTTTCTCCATAACTTGGGGCCTCTCCCAGACGAACATTCCGCTGAATAATCGTATCAAAAACCATATCAGAGAAATGTTTCTTGACCTCTTCGACGACCTGATTAGAAAGTCGTAATCTGGAATCATACATGGTTAATAACATACCTTCAATATCTAATTCGGGATTGTGAATCCTTTGTACACTTTTTATTGTATTTAATAATTTTCCAAGTCCTTCCAGTGCAAAATATTCGCATTGAATCGGAATAATTACCGAGTCTGCTGCGGTTAAAGCATTTAACGTAAGCAGGCCCAAAGAAGGTGCACAGTCAATTAGAATATAGTCGTACAAAGCCCTTAAATCGCCAATGGCTTTCTTCATCATATATTCCCTTTGATCTTTATCAACCAGTTCTATTTCAATAGCCACGAGGTCTATATGTGCGGGAATTAAGTCTACGTTCGGAGATGAGGTGTTTATAATTGTTTCTCCAGCTGTCTTAGTATGCTCCATTAGCTGGTAAGTGCCGATCTGAATTTCATCTACATTAATACCTAATCCGGAAGTTGCATTGGCCTGGGGATCGGCATCAATTAATAACACTTTTTTTTCCAGTACACCCAGCGAGGCAGCCAGATTAACTGTGGTGGTAGTTTTACCAACCCCACCCTTTTGGTTTGCGATAGCAATAATCTTGCCCATAATTGAAGTAAGTTAGGGGTTAAAAATACGATTATTTACAATGCACAAAAAAGTATTTTGTTAACACAAAGTGAATAACTCTGGCAAAAGCGTTAAAGTTGGTTAAAGTATGGCTACAAGCCAAATTATCCTGGTAATCAAACCAATTAATCAATTAAAATATCAAGTATCTGTATAGCGGCATCACTAATTTTGGTGCCAGGCCCAAATACAGCGGCAGCACCCGCATCAAATAAATATTCATAATCCTGTTTGGGAATTACGCCACCCACTATTACCATAATATCCTCTCTGCCAAATTTTTTCAATTCTTCCAAAACTTGCGGCACCAAAGTTTTATGTCCGGCAGCCAATGAAGAAACACCGAGAATATGGACATCATTCTCCACAGCCTGTTTGGCGGCTTCCGCTGGTGTTTGGAATAAAGGTCCTATGTCTACATCAAACCCGAGATCGGCATATCCTGTAGCCACAACTTTCGCACCGCGATCATGCCCGTCCTGCCCCATTTTTGCGACCATTATCCGGGGCCTTCGGCCTTCCTGTACTGCAAATTCATCTGCCAATTCCCTGGCCTTTTTAAAACTTTCGTCGTCCTTAATTTCTTTAGCGTACACTCCTGTAAACGATTGAATTTTTGCTTTGTATCTTCCAAAAGCAACTTCCAGAGCATCACTGATCTCACCTAAAGTTGCTTTGGCCCTGGCGGCTTCTATTGCTAAAGCTAACAAATTGTTTTCATCCTGAACAGATTTTCCCTCTGATTTATCTTTTGCCGCTTGTGTTAATTTTTGAAGGATACGCTGTACTTCTGTATTATCTCTCTCTTTTTTTAATTTTTCTAATCGTTCTATTTGTTGTCTTCTAACCTCTGCATTATCTACCTCCAGAATCTGTAGTTCATCTTCTTCTTCCAATTGATATTTGTTAACCCCCACAATAATATCCTGGCCACTATCTATACGAGCCTGTTTTTTTGCGGCAGCTTGTTCGATGCGCATTTTGGGGATACCGGCTTCAATTGCTTTGGTCATTCCGCCATGCTCTTCTACCTCCTGAATAAGATCCCAGGCTTTTTTTGCTATTTCATCTGTTAAATATTCTATGTAATAGCTGCCCGCCCATGGATCGACTGTTTTGGTAATTTTTGTTTCTTCCTGAAGATATATTTGGGTGTTTCTGGCAATGCGTGCAGAAAAATCTGTTGGTAAGGCAATAGCTTCATCGAGGGCATTGGTATGAAGGCTTTGAGTTCCTCCCAGAGCGGCCGCTAACGCCTCAATGGCGGTTCTTGCAACATTGTTGAAGGGATCTTGCTCGGTAAGGCTCCAACCACTGGTCTGACAATGAGTTCTTAGTGCCAATGATTTCTGATTTTTTGGATTGAATTGTTTAACAAGTTTAGCCCACAGCATTCTTCCCGCCCTCATTTTAGCAATTTCCATAAAATGATTCATTCCAATTGCCCAAAAAAATGAAAGCCTTGGAGCAAACTGATCAATGTCCAGGCCTGATTTCAAACCAGTTCTAATATATTCCAGTCCATCCGCAAGAGTATAAGCAAGCTCAATATCTGCAGTAGCTCCGGCTTCCTGCATATGATAGCCTGAAATACTAATACTGTTAAATCTGGGCATATTTTGACTGGTAAATTCAAAAATATCCGCAATTATCTGCATAGAAGGAGTAGGGGGGTAGATATAGGTATTTCTAACCATAAACTCTTTCAGAATATCGTTTTGAATGGTTCCTGCGAGCTGCTGAGGAGTTACTCCCTGTTCTTCGGCAGCAACTACATAAAAAGCCATAATAGGCAATACTGCACCATTCATAGTCATTGACACAGACATCTTATCCAATGGAATACCGTCGAATAATATTTTCATATCCTCAACAGAATCAATTGCTACGCCGGCTTTACCTACATCTCCTACCACTCGTTCGTGGTCGCTGTCATAGCCTCTGTGTGTAGGTAGGTCAAAAGCAACAGAAAGACCTTTTTGACCTGCGGCCAGATTGCGCCTGTAAAAAGCATTGCTTTCATGGGCGGTAGAGAAACCTGCATATTGTCTTATGGTCCATGGCCTTCGAACATACATGGTAGAATATGGACCTCGTAAATTAGGTGCGATACCGGCGGCAAAATTAAGATGCTCTAAATGTTTAATATCATTTTTGGATAAAAAGGATTTTACCGGAATATCTTCAGCAGTTATAAAATCTGGTGTTTTTGATTCTTTTTGCCCGTTAAGATCAACAGGGTTTATGACTAAGTGTTGAAGCTCTTTTCTACTCATGATCCAATCTTATTTTTTCTGACGATTCTGACAGACGAGTTTCCATTATTGGTTCAATAATGGTTTTTCTAAAATTATTTTTGATAAAAGGACTTTTTTCCAATTCCTGCTTCATTTTTTCCACTTCATTAAGATATTTATTGCTACCCACTAATACCTCCTCTCCGGAATCATAACTGATTTGTTGCTTTAGAGCGCTTTCCTTGATTTTTCTTTGGATGTTGTGAGCTTTTAACTGTTTTAAAAAACCATCACCTTGCTCTATTTGTTTGAAGATATGCAACGCTTTCTCTGCCAGTTGTTGCGAAAGTACCTCTATATAATATGTTCCATCTGAAGGATTCGAAATTTTGTCAAAATAGCTCTCTCCTTTCAATATCAGTAATTGATTTCGTGCTATTCTCTCTCCAAATTCATTGTCTTTATGATACACTGCATCATAGGACAAATTATAAACTGTATCAGCCCCGCCCAAAATTGCAGACATACACTCTGTTGTAGTTCTTAGTAGATTTACGTTGTAATCGTAGATAGTCTTGTTTCGACTGGTGGGGCAAGCCAAAATATGACAATCCGCAGAAATCCCAAATTCAGCTGCGATTGTTTTCCATAGCAGGCGTAATGCTCTTAATTTGGCTATTTCAAAAAAGTAATTTCCATCTACCGCTATTTTAAAACTAACTTTCAAATCAGGATGCAATAGTTTTTCCTCATTTAAAAAATTTAGATATTCACTCGCATGGCCCAGCGCGTAGGCCAATTGCTGGGTTCTGTTTGCTCCGGCATTTTGATAAAGCGAAACATCAATACTCAATGTTGGAGTGTTTGCAGCCTCTTTCAAAATTTCTTTGAGAGCAGCATGGTCTGATTTAAAATCGGTAAACCAATTTCCAGTTCGGCAAAAATTACCCAAAATATCAATATGAAAATATATATTCTCTTTGGCACTATCTGTACATGAGAGAAGATCTTTGATATATGCAACAGATAGAAATTGAAATTGGAAGTGTATAGAGATTGAATTGATATCAATATCCTTCAAGATCTCTTTTGGTTTTTGATCAGGTGTAGTTAAGGTAAAAATTAAACTTTCTGCTCCGCTATTTAAGCACTTTATTGCCTTTTGATTTGCTTCTATGCTATCTGTAACCAAAATATGTTGTCCAACTAACCAGTTAGAAGCTGAAGAACTGGTATTCATAAAGTTTTCACCCAAATCATCAGCTGTGTAAAAGGGTTTCACTTTTATCCCCTCCGGTGATTCCCATATCAGGGTATCGTTATAATCCGCACCTTTTAAATCTGCCTGTATTTTTTGTTTCCATGCTTTGGCCGAAACTGCAGGGAAATCGGCGAACAATTTTTCTTTAATCATCTTCTTTTTGTTTTATACTATCCTCATATTCAATCAAGTAAATTTCTTCGTTCTTTTTTTTAAGATAATAGTTTTCCCGAGCAAATTTTTCCAATTCTTTAGGGTCTGAGAGTTGCTTAATAATTTCTTTATCCTTGGCTATTTCCTTTTTCAGGAATTCCTGCGTCTTTTCCAATTTTTTTATCTCTTTCCTCAATTCCAAATGAATAAGCAGCGAGTTAGTATCAAAAAAAGCCATCCAAATGACAAATACAGTAAGTACCAGTACATAGATATTTGTTAATATTCCAAACCATTTCTTTTTTCTGATAGCTTTGAAACCCATTAGCTTAATTTTTCATTAATAATAGTGCGTACTATATCTACGGCTACCGTATTGTATTTATTATTTGGAATAATTATGTCTGCGTATTCCTTAGTGGGTTCTATGAACTGATCGTGCATAGGTTTTAAAGTGGTCTGATATCTGCTAAGTACTTCCGATATATCTCTTCCTCTTTCATTTATATCTCGTTTGAGTCTGCGAATAAGTCGTTCATCGGAATCTGCGTGAACATAAATCTTGATATCGAACATATCCCTAATAAGTGGGTTGGTCATGATTAAAATCCCCTCAATAATCATTACTTTTCTAGGGTGTGTTCTTATTGTGTCATTCGTTCTGTTGTGTTTGGGAAAAGAATATACCGGTTGATCAATAGGTTCACCCCGCCTCAATATATTCAGATGTTCAGCTAAAAGTTCAAAGTCAATTGCCCGGGGATGATCAAAATTAATTTTAGAACGCTCTTCAAAACTCAAGTGTGACAAGTCATTGTAATAAGAATCCTGAGATATAACTCCAACTTCTTCATTCGGAAGTTCGTTAATTATTTGATTAACAACGGTGGTTTTGCCACATCCCGTTCCTCCCCCAATACCGATTATTAACATATTGATTCGATTTGTATCAAAAATACAGATTTGGGATGATATTTATCCAGTCAACAATATTACTTTTCCAACTACATAATTACAATAACATATTTGTTTAAAACATGATAATATTCATATTCCGGATAATGTTTAAGAAATAAATTTGTAAAAATAAATTGATAGTTTGGCCTTAATTGAGATATTTCAGATAGCAACTAAGGCATAATATATTGAGCTTTGGGAATACGTATTTTCAATTACAATTGACCTAAAATTTAATGCTTTTTTTTAATGGAAATCATAAAATTTCAATACCTTAATAATCTTTTCCAGGAAAACCATTTTAACTAGTACTAACTAAAATATCTATGAATAATTCGTTTAAGGTTGTCGTAGACAATACACATGAGTTTGAGATAAACAGCGATGATATCTCGAAAATTGACGCCATACAAACCTCATCTAATTCATATCATATATTAAAGGAAAATAAGTCTTTTAAGACTGAGGTTATAGAGAAAGACTTTTATCGTAAAAAGTATAAGGTTAAGATTAACAATAGTTCTTATGAAGTTGATATTTCAGACAGCCTGGACTTTTTGATTAGCGATATGGGTTTTGCACTTTCTTCTTCCAGGGATATCGATTCTATATCGGCTCCAATGCCTGGACTTATATTAGACATACACGTCAGAATTGGACAGGCTGTGAATGAGGATGATCCTTTATTAATATTGGAAGCTATGAAAATGGAGAATGTAATTACCTCACCCAGAGATGGGATTATTAAAAACATTTCTGTGAGGAAAAGTGATGCTGTTGATAAAAACCAATTATTGATTGAATTTGAATAAGTATTCTACTATGAAAAAAATATTAATTGCAAATAGAGGTGAGATAGCCATCCGCGTAATGCAAACGGCACAGAAAATGGGGATTAAAACAGTGGCTGTCTATTCTAAAGCAGACCGAAATGCTCCTCATGTAAAGTTTGCAGATGAGGCGGTTTGCATCGGTGAGGCTCCGTCTAATCAATCATATTTGCTGGGATCAAAGATTATAGAAGTAGCAAAAAAGTTGAATGTAGACGGGATTCATCCCGGGTATGGTTTCTTAAGTGAAAATGCCGATTTTGCTGAAGAAGTAGAAATAAATAAATTAGTATTTATAGGCCCGAACTCTAAAGCAATACGCATAATGGGTAGTAAGCTGGCTGCAAAGGATGCGGTTAAGAATTATGATATTCCTATGGTTCCAGGTATTGATGAGGCCATTACTGATGTTAAGAAAGCTAAAGTAATTGCCAAAGAAATAGGATTCCCAATTTTAATAAAAGCTTCAGCAGGAGGAGGAGGTAAAGGGATGAGAGTGGTTGAGGAAGAGAAGGATCTCGAATCACAGATGAATAGAGCTATTAGCGAAGCCACCTCTGCATTTGGTGATGGGTCTGTTTTTATTGAAAAATATGTAACATCACCAAGGCATATTGAGATTCAGGTCATGTCAGACAGCCATGGAAATATCCTCTATTTTTTTGAACGTGAATGCAGCATTCAAAGAAGGCACCAAAAAGTGGTAGAAGAAGCCCCTTCTTCTATACTAACACCAGAGTTAAGAGAAGAAATGGGTATTGCGGCTACCAAAGTTGCAAAGGCTTGTGATTATCTGGGAGCGGGAACAGTAGAATTTCTGATGGATGCCGATCATAAATTTTATTTTCTGGAGATGAATACCCGTCTTCAGGTTGAACACCCTGTTACAGAATTGATTTCCGGTGTAGATCTTGTAGAGTTGCAGATAAAGATCGCAAGAGGAGAAGCCATGACAATTAAGCAAGAGGATTTGAGTATAAATGGCCATGCTTTAGAACTCAGGGTATACGCCGAAGACCCGCTTAACGATTTTCTGCCTAGTGTAGGAACTTTGGAAACTTATAGGTTGCCCACAGGAAAAGGTGTTCGGGTGGATAATGGCTTTGAAGAAGGAATGGAAGTTCCTATCTATTATGATCCAATGTTGTCTAAGTTAATCTCTTATGGCAAGGATAGAGATGAAGCAATTCAAATAATGCTCAAGGCCATAGAAAATTATCATATAGAAGGAGTACAGACAACCCTCCCATTTGGTAAATTTGTTTTTGAGCATGAAGCCTTTAGATCCGGGAATTTCGACACTCATTTTGTTAAGAACTATTATTCTCCCGAAGTACTAAATAAAAAGGCGGAAGAAGAGGCTAGAATAGCTGCTGTATTAGCTGTTAAACAATATTTGCAGGATCAGAAAATATTAAGATTACCAATAAACTAACATATGGACCCTAAACTAGAAAAATTAAAAGAAAGAATATCTCTTGCACATATGGGTGGAGGACAAAAACGAATAGATAAACAGCATCAAAAGCAAAAATTAACAGCTCGTGAAAGGTTAAGTTATTTATTGGACGAGGGTTCATTTGAAGAGATGGGTATTTTGGTCACCCACCGAACAACGGACTTTGGGATGGATAAAGAAATTTATTTTGGTGATGGTGTGGTAACCGGTTATGGAACTATCAATGGGAGATTAGTCTATGTTTACGCCCAGGATTTTACCGTATTTGGAGGTGCCTTATCTGAAACCCATGCTGAGAAAATTTGCAAGGTAATGGATCTTGCCGTAAAAGTTGGAGCTCCCGTTATAGGTCTAAACGACTCTGGTGGGGCCCGAATACAGGAAGGGGTAAAATCTTTAGGTGGATATGCAGATATTTTTTATAGAAATGTTCAGGCTTCGGGCGTAATACCACAGATATCGGCCATAATGGGGCC
>JABDPH010000065.1 GCA_013042925.1 Eudoraea sp. | reverse complement strand
AATCAGACCTGAAAAAAGAATTTGAAAATAAAATATCTGAATGGATACATGAGATTAAACAGGAGAATTCTATTATTGAAACGAAGCTTGAAGTTAGCCTGAATGAAGTTGAAGTTCCTGATGAAGTCATGGAGAAATCGGCTCAGGAGAAAATTTTGAAAGCGGTATACACAGCACATAATGGCGTTTATGCAATGAGTACTGCAAATCCCGATTTGGTGGAAACTTCCAATAATATTGCTAGAGTTGAAGTAAAATCTGGTAAAATTCGGATTGGTTGTCTTACCAGATCTTCGGTGGATTCAGCCAAAATGGATTTAGCAAATTCTCTCAAATGTGCTTTTGAACTTGCAGATTGTGCTGTTACACTAAGCGGTGAATACCCCGGCTGGAGTCCAAATCCAAATTCTGAGATTTTGGAAGTACTTAAATTTCAGTACGAATCCCTTTATAACGAAAAACCAGAGGTTGTTGCCTGTCATGCAGGTTTGGAATGCGGTATTCTTGGAACTAATTATCCCGAAATGGATATGATTAGTTTTGGTCCAACTATTAAAGGCGCCCATTCCCCGGATGAAAGAGTGAGTATTTCATCTGTGAAGAAGTTTTGGACTTTTCTTTTACATATTTTGAAGAATACACCTTAGCTAAAATAAAAAGGGCCGAAGTTATTCGGCCCTTTTTTTACTCTGCTATGCCCAGAATCTCCAGGTCAAAAATGAGATCCGCATTTGGAGGGATAGGACCTCCTCCTTGTTCGCCATATCCCAGATGGGGCGGAATAAATATTCTGATTTTATCACCAACTTTCATACCTAGTAACCCCTCTTTAAAACCGGCCACAAGTCTAGAATCGGGACTGTAATCCATTGGAAAGGGCTCATAACCTCCTCCTTGTTTTCTGCGTTCGTCGAATTTGTCAAACTTGATGGCAACATCTTCATAATTACTGTCGAAAAGAGTACCATCGGTTAACCAGCCGGCATAGTAAACCAATACCTTATCACCAATTTTTGGATTAGCACCTGTTCCTTCTTCCAGAGTAAGAATTTTTAAACCAGAAGGGAGTTCTTCAGCAAGATTTTGCTCCTGATTTTTTATTTCTTCAGCGAAATCGCTTTTAACCTTAGCCATTGCCGCTATAAGAGCTTCTTCTTCTGCAAAATAATCGGTCATTACTTTGACGGCATCAAAATTCCTGGCATCTTTTCCATTTCGAACAATGGTCATCGAATTCATTACTACATCAACAACAGGTTTGTCTTTTCTATTGGGTTCAGCATAAGTTTTTACATTGGCAATTGAATCAACTACCTCCAGACCTGATACAACTTCACCAAAAACAGTGTGTTTGCCATTCAGAAAAGGTGTCTCTTTATGTGTTATGAAAAACTGGCTTCCATTGGTTTTTGGCCCTGAATTGGCCATAGAAAGAATACCTGCCTTATCATGTACCAAGGAGTCATTAAATTCATCTTTAAACCTATAACCTGGATTGCCACGGCCTGTTCCGGTAGGATCACCCCCCTGGATCATAAAGTCTTTAATAACTCTGTGAAAAACAATTCCGTCATAGTACTTTCTGTCTTTATACTCTTCACTAACAAAGGGATTATTGCCCTCGGCAAGGGATACAAAATTGGCAACTGTTACAGGTGTTTTTTCCATTTCGAGCTTTATAATGATATCTCCCTGGCTCGTATTTATATCAGCAAATAAACCATCTCCCAGATCTCTGTATTTACTGGATGTACAGCTGGTTAATGCGGTTAGGCCAATTAAAGCAATTACAATTATTCTTTTCATATTTTAGAATTTAATTATCAGGATTTTCTTTTTGTTTATCAATTTTTAGAATGCTAATGGTGGACTTAAGTGCTACGTTTGGTCCAATTTTGTTGTTATCCCCATGATATCCATATGCCATTGCAGAAGGAAAAAAAAATGTGGCTGTCTCATTTTCTTTAAGTAGTTTGACGCTATTGCGCAGGCCCGGAAATAATTCCTGTTTATCTACTTTATAATTTATTGTCCCGATTTCCTCCATCGTATAGATTGTATCATTTTCGAGACTAACCAAATTATAATTAAGCGTCACCAAATCATCGGTAAGGGGAGTATAATCGCTTTCCTCATTCATAGCATTGTAATAGTACCATGATCCTGAGACTGATGTCAGATAATCATTAAGGGTATCATTTGCTATGATTTGTTGAATAATTTGCTCTTCCTGTTTTAAAAGTTCAATATTCCTCTGAACAGATGCCTTAATAAGACTTCCGGACTGAGTTTTAACAGGTCGCCTGGGTTCAGGTTCGCCACAGGCGAAAAGGCATATGAACGGTAATATATAAATGAAGTTTTTCATCTGGTAAGCTGTTCTTTATAGTTTTCCAATAAGGCTTCAAATTGCTTTATTGTAACCTCCATATTGTTATCGCTTCGTCCTCCTGCCGCGTTTGTATGACCACCTCCATGAAAATGGTTTCTTGCAAATTCATTCACCGAAAAATTTCCTTCCGAACGAAAAGAAATTTTAATAATTCCTTCTTCCTTATTTTCAATAAAAATAACCGCAAATCTAATATTTTGAATCGTCAGGCCGTAATTTACAAAACCTTCGGTATCTCCTTTTCTATAATTATGGGTGTCTAATTCTTCCTGACTCAAGATAGTGTAAGCCGTATTATAATTCTTGAGAATGACCATATTTTTTAATGCACAACTCAAGAGCTTTAACCTATCGGGAGTATTGGTATCAAATATTTTATTTTGAATTTCAAAGCTACTAGCTCCTTTATTAATAAGATCAGCTACAACCTGATGTGTTTTACTTGTCGTTGAGGAATACTTAAAAGAACCTGTATCGGTTACAATTCCGGAATATAAACAATCAGCAATTTCACTTGAAATCTTATTAGCATCGCCCAGAGAACTAATGAAATTATATACCATTTCAGATGTAGAACTCATTTTTGAATCTGAATAGGTTATTTCTGCATAGTTATCAGGGGCTTGATGATGGTCTATCATGATAAAAGTTGCACCTAAACCTTCCAATATTGGAGTCATCTGTCCAACTCTGCCAAGATGATTAAAATCAAGCGTAAAACAAAGGTCAGAGGCATTAAGGTATTCGACTGCTGCAATATGATCTTTCTCGAAGTTAAGAACTTCGTTAGTACCAGGCATCCATTTTAAGAACCTGGGATAATCATTGGGGACAATTACCCGCACTTCCTGTCCAATCGATTTGAGATAATGCCATAAACCCAGAGAAGAGCCAATAGCATCACCATCGGGGTTTTTATGGGGCACAATTGCTATCCTTTTCGGCTTTGAGACGAGTGCTTTTATGGCCTGTACATCCTCAGAATTCATGCGCGCAAAGATACAATTAAATTAGAGATTCCTTATATGGGTAAATTAAAAGTAAGGCAGAGCTGAATACGTCACATAATACGCTCAATAATACTTTCCAAAAGTATTTAGGGAGCAGTACTAATATTCCTTTTATAAAAGTTTATTTTAGCGAACAAAACAACAGCTCAATGAATAGATCCTTTCTTGTTTTAATCGGATTCGCTTTCCTGGTAGGTTGTACTGCCAAAAAAAAATCGTTAAAGACAACTGTTCCTGAGTCCGAAATTACAATTGCTTTCGGTTCTTGTAATAAGCATAATTTAGAAAATTTATTATGGGATGATATAAAAGAAGCAAATCCGTTATTATGGATATGGGGTGGGGATATAGTCTACGCGGACACAGATGATGTATCGAAAATAAGAGAATTATATGACGCTCAAAATAAGGTATCAGGCTATAAAAAATTAAAGAAGACTACTCAGGTAATTGGAACCTGGGATGATCACGACTATGGCTCAAATGATGGAGGCACTGAATTTGTGTCTAAAAGACAAAGTCAGCAGGCTTTTTTAGATTTTATTGAGGTACCGGCAGATCATCCCAGACGAATGCAAGAAGGGGTTTATTTTGCATATAATTATAGTGGAAGTCTTGGCAAGATAAAAATACTGGTTTTAGATACACGATATTTTAGAACTGCTTTAACTACGGATACGGAAACTGAAAAACGCTATAAACCCAACCCTTATGGTGAGGGTACGCTTCTTGGCGAAACGCAATGGAAATGGCTTTCCAATGAGTTGAACAATACAGATGCGGATTTTAATCTTGTCGTTAGCAGCATTCAATTCTTGTCTAATGAACACGGTTTTGAGTGCTGGGGGAATTTCCCCCATGAAGTTGATAGATTTAAAAAATTGTTAGTGGATTCACAGGCAAAAGGAGTAATTATTCTTTCGGGGGACCGCCATATTTCAGAATTTTCTAAATTAGATATTCCCGGACTTTCCTACCCATTGATTGATTTTACAAGTAGTGGACTCACTCATGCGTACTCGGATTTTTCCGGAGAACCCAATCCATATCGCATAGGAGGTGTTATATCTAAGGAGAGTTTTGGACTGGCAAAGTTCAATTTGATTACCAAGGAAGTGACTTTGCAAATTGTAGAAAATGAAGGTATTGTGCCTTTGGAAATAAGACAGAATTATTAATGTTGTGGTTTGCTACAAGAAAATGTATTTTTGCCCAAAATTTTATAAATGACAACTAACAGAACTTTTACAATGATAAAACCAGATGCGGTAGAAAATGGATATATCGGAGCCATTTTAGAAAAAATCACGTCTGCAGGTTTCAAGATCATTGCTATGAAATATACTCAATTGAGCAAGCGTGATGCGCAGCAGTTTTATTCTATTCACAGTGAGCGCCCTTTCTTTGGTGAATTGATACAGTTTATGACAAGGGGACCAATTGTTTCCGCTATTTTAGAAAAAGATAATGCAGTGGATGACTTTAGAGCCTTAATAGGGGCTACCAATCCCGCTGAAGCTGCTGAAGGAACCATAAGAAAATTATTTGCCAAAGACATAGGCGAAAACGCAATACATGGTTCCGATAGCGATGAAAATGCCGCAATAGAAGGAAGTTTCCATTTTTCAGGCAGGGAAATCTACTAAAGAACAAAGAAGAAAAAATCGCTTATATAAGCTGGGCCATTTATCTCAACACAATATTTTTAACCAAGTCCTTTTTCAATTCTTCATTGAGCATATCAATGATCTTGGATTTTCCATGACTTAGTTCTTCCCTTAATACGGAGGATGAAAGTGAGACAAAAAGAGTATTGTTACGCAACTCCACTGAGGTCGTATAATTATTAACTCCATTGTCCATTATCTTTTCCCAGGCTTCCCTCACCATAACCTTGTCCATGCCCTTCTGCAATTTATTTTCTTTAATAAATGCATTTAAAGCCTCACTAAGGGAATGAAGATTTTTTTCTTTAGCCATTACGGTTTAGAATTGATAGGTTGAAAACGCCTGTAATGATAAGACAGACCTTCTTTATTTTTAACAACCATTTTGGTTATAGTAATCTCAATTAATTGCTCCTCCCAAGTACTTAAATCATTCTTGTAAATCATCCAAAATATGCCTTCTTTTTGAATTATTTGGAATGACTCTGCGTCACTGGAAGTGCTAAAAGTTCCATCAAATTTGGGCTGCATTTTCTTACGAAAACCTTTCATTTGGTCATATTCGAAATAATCAATAGTTAAATTGACGTCATATTCTTTGGTCTTTCCATTCGGAAATTTAACCTCTTGGATCTCCCAATATCCATTGATATAGTTTAAATCTGATACGGATATTTTTTCAGAACAAGCCAGAGCGCATAAAAAGAGTAATAATGATACCAATTTGCGCATACTACAATTTAAAAATTTTATAGGATTGATGAATAGATTTCACGACATTTTCTGTTCGTTCCGGATGAGTGTCACTTATAAATATTTGACCAAAATTTTCATCATCTACTAAAGTGATAATATGTTTCACCCTATTTTCATCCAATTTGTCAAAGATATCATCTAAAAGCATAATCGGGGTTGTTCCGGCATGTGCTTTTAAAAATTGAAACTGAGCAAATTTTAAAGCAATTAAAAATGATTTTTGCTGACCCTGGCTACCAAATTTCTTAATGGGATAGTTTTCTATTTCAAAGCGAAGGTCATCTTTATGTATTCCTACTGAAGTGTACTGCAGGGCCCTGTCTTTTTCAATATTGCTTTCAAGCAGCGGCAATAGATCTTGTGTGAATAATTTGCTTTCATAATTAATATTGACTAATTCCTCTCCACCGGAAATTGCTAAGTATTGCTCTTTGAAAATAGGAATAAAATCTTCAACGAAGGCCGCTCTTTTATTGAAAATGCTGGTTCCATAATCAGTCAGTTGTTCATTATAAACGGAAATAGTCTCCTGATCGAAAGAATGGTTAATCGCAAAATATTTCAGCAGGGTATTGCGCTGTTGAAGAATTTTATTGTATTTAATGAGTGTTTGCAGGTACTCTTTATCCGACTGTGATATAACACCGTCCATAAATTTTCTTCTAATATCACTTCCCTCGAGGATTAGATCCCTGTCTGCTGGTGAGATAATAACTAAAGGCAATAGCCCAATATGATCAGATAAGCGATCATAAACTTTATTGTTGCGCTTAATGATTTTTTTCATCCCTTTTTTGAGGCTGCAAACAATTTTTTCGTTCCTGTCTCTGAGTTTGAAAGTACCTTCGATGATAAAAAAATCCTCTCCGTGTTTTATATTCTGACCGGCTTGTGGATTAAAATAGCTTTTGCCAAATGCAAGGTGGTAAATAGCATCAAGGACATTGGTTTTCCCTTTTCCATTATCGCCAACAAAACAATTCGTTTTGGAGTCGAATTCAAATTGCTGTTCTTCAAAATTTTTATAGTTAACCAGTGATAAATTCTTCAGGAACATTGGGAAAGTAATTTGACAATAATCATGGATGGTGCAAATTATCGAAAAATAACGAATAATTTGGCTTTACGTTTTGGATAAAAACTTTATTTTTGCGCGACCAATAAATTTTAAGATGGCAACATATAAGAAAAGGGGATACAAGCCTAAAAATAAAGCCGAAGAGAGAGAACTTGCTTCTCAGAAAAGCGCAACGGCGGAAGTTTTTAGCAGCTTAGATGAGAGTGCTTCAAGATCAGAACAATGGGTGGCCAAAAATCAAAATTATATTCTTGGCCTAATAGGTGTGATTGCCATTGGGGTCTTAGGTTATCTTGCTTATAATCAGTTTATTCAGGTGCCAAAGGAGGCTAATGCTGCTAATGAACTTTTTTACCCTCAACAGTATTTTGATCAGGCATTAAACAATACAACTGAAAAGGATTCATTGTTTACTTTAGCATTAAATGGAGCCGAAGGGAAATATGGATTTTTGGATATCATTGACGAGTACAAAGGAACGAAAGCGGCTAACCTGGCAAATTATTCGGCAGGCATGGCTTATTTGAATATGCAACAATACGAAGATGCGATAAGGCATTTGGAAAATTTTTCTTCTGATGATGCAATCCTCGGTGCCCTCGCTAAAGGTGGAATTGGAGATGCCTTTATGCAATTAGGACAAGCTTCAGATGCCCTGGGATATTACGAATTGGCATTTGCACACAATACAAATGATTATACTACCCCAAGATTTCTATATAAAGCAGGAGTAACAGCGATGGAGCTAAATCAGAATGATAAGGCGCTTCAGTATTTCCAAAGAATTAAAGATGAATTTTCTAATTCGGAAGAAGCCAAAACTATAGATGCTTTTATAGGAATGGCTAAAAGCAAGAAATAAATGGCTACGTCCAACAAAAATTTGTCAGTTTATGACAAGAAAACAATCCCAAACGCGAAAGCCCTTCGGTTTGGGATTGTTGTTTCAGAATGGAATACTGAGATTACTGAAGCTCTCTATAAAGGCGCCGAAGCTGCTTTACTGGAGTGTGGTGCAAAACAAGAGAACATTGTACGGTGGAATGTTCCCGGAAGCTTTGAGCTAATATTTGGCTGTAAAAAAATGATACAGCAAAATAATCCGGATGCCATAATAGCAATAGGCAGTGTAATTCGCGGAGAAACCAAACACTTTGATTTTGTTTGTAGTGCTACCGCTCAAGGCATCAAAGACCTGAATGTGGTTAATGACACCCCGGTGATTTTTTGTGTGTTAACCGATGACAATCTTCAACAGGCAAAGGACAGAAGTGGTGGTAAGCATGGAAATAAAGGCGTTGAGGCTGCCATTGCTGCAATTAAGATGGCCTTATTATAACGATTTACTTCTGGCAATTACCTCCCAACCCATTTATAATACAGTACTATCAAGTTCATGTATTAAATCCACTAAGTGCAGTATGCAGGCTGTAAACTGTTAACAATTTTTGGGAAGGATATCTCTTCATATTTTTTGATTTTGAGTAACTTTGAATTATAGGTATATGGGAAGATTTTCAAAACTACGCAAAAACAGAAAATACAGTTATACACCCCGTTATTATGACGATAAGGGTGAAGGAAGCCCGTATAAAATGCAGCCAAAACTTGATAAATACCGAACTACAATAGATGCGCCAAGAGGATTGAAGGGAAAGTTTAGTAATGCAATGGCAGATATCAAGAGGGCTGGTGACAAAAACTTAAAATTAAGAATGCTAATTATAATCGTTATCCTAATCCTTATATTCCTTTATATTATCGATTTTGATTTATCAATCTTCTTTTCAAAATAATGGCAGATATTATACAACTTTTGCCAGACCACGTGGCTAATCAGATAGCCGCCGGTGAAGTAGTCCAACGCCCGGCTTCTGTAGTAAAAGAGTTGTTGGAGAATGCCATTGATGCTGGAGCTAATGCCATTAAGCTAATTGTAAAAGATGGGGGCAAGACTTTAATCCAGATTGTTGATAACGGACTGGGTATGAGCGTAACGGATGCCAGATTAAGCTTTGAAAGGCACGCTACTTCCAAAATTAATTGTGCTGAGGATTTATTTCATTTGGACACCAAAGGATTTCGTGGAGAAGCATTAGCCTCTATTGCCGCTATAGCTCATGTTGAAATGAATACGCGGGTGGTGGATGATGAAGTTGGTACTCTTCTTAAGATTGAAGGGAGTAAGGTATTATCTCACGAAGTTACCGTAACGCCAAAAGGAACATCGGTATCGGTAAAGAATCTCTTTTTTAATATTCCGGCAAGAAGAAAATTCTTAAAGTCCAACCAGGTAGAATTACGTCATATAACAGATGAATTTCACCGGATAGCTCTGGCGCATCCTTCCGTACATTTTCATTTTTATAATAATAACAACGAGTTATTCAACCTCCCTGCAACAAATTTAAAAAAGCGAGTTGTAAACATTTTTGGAATTAAAACCAAAGAAAAATTAGTGCCTGTATCGGAAGAGACCCAGGTAGTTAAGATATCAGGGTTTATATACAAACCGGAATACGCTAAAAAAAGCAGGGGTGAGCAATTCTTTTTTGTGAACCATCGTTTTATTAAGAGCCCATATCTTAATCATGCGGTTATGGCCTCATTTGAAGGACTTTTGAGACCAGATACAAGTCCTGGCTACTTTTTGTATCTCGAAGTAGATCCGTCATCAATAGATATTAATATACACCCAACAAAAACAGAAATTAAGTTTGATGACGAACATACCTTATATGCTATTCTTAAATCAACTATAAAACACAGCTTAGGTCAGTTTAATGTAAGTCCGGTTTTAGATTTTGATAAAGATCAGAATTTGGATACACCTTATACCCAATTGAACAAACAGGCGCACCAGCCTGGTATAACTATTAACCCTGGCTATAATCCATTTAAGGAAAGTGGATTAGAAAAAAGTACTAGAAGCACCTTTGCGAGTAAACGATCTGGGGATTGGGAAAGTATGTATGTAGGTTTAGAGTCGAAAGTTGGCAGAGGAGAGGGATTTAGTACAGTACATTTCGAATCTGATACTATTACCGGTTCAATTTTTGACGAACAGGGAGGATTAGATCAAATAGGGGCAACAACATTTCAGCTTAGAAGAAAATATATAGTAACGACAATAAAGTCGGGTATGCTTATCATTGACCAGGGGCGTGCACATCAACGGGTGTTATATGAAAAATTTCTTAAAAGCATTACGGTAAAGGAAACATTAAGCCAGCAATTGCTTTTTCCCTTGTCACTTGCTTTTTCAAAATCCGAATTGGCGGTATTAAAGGAAATTAAAGGAAGCCTGACATCTCTGGGTTTTGCTTTCGGTCCTTTTACGGAAGATGAACTTCAAATCACCGGAATTCCTCAACTTATTAATGAGAGTGAAATAGGGATTATAATGGATCAATTAATTTCTGATTATCAAATGGAGATAAACGGAAATGGATTTACCCAGTCAGAGGTATTATCTAAAGCACTTTGTAAGTCTTTGGCGGTAAAAACCGGGGAAATATTGGATAATGAGTCACAACAGGCTTTGGTAAATGCATTGTTTGCATGTAAGGAAACTTACCGAAGTCCGTTTAACAAAATAATTTACGTTACAATTACCGAACGTGATATTGATAATAAATTTATTTAGATGGGAAGACTAACTGATGCCATTAAGCATCTGCTAATTGTTAATGTGTTGTTCTTTGTAGCGACCAATCTGTATGCCGACCAGATGTATGAATGGTTTTCATTGTGGTTTCCGGAGAATGAGAATTTTGGATTTTGGCAGATGTTGTCTCATATGTTTATGCATGGCGGATTTATGCATATTTTATTTAATATGTATGCACTCTGGGCCTTTGGCACACCATTGGAGAGGATGTGGGGTAGAAATAAATTTTTGTTCTTCTATTTCTCAGCAGGTATTGGAGCTGCGCTTATACATTCTGGTGTAAATTATTATTATTTTAATCAGGGCATTGAGGCCATCATGAATTCTGGAATATCGGAAAGTCAGATTTTGGAAATAATTTCTGGCGGCCAATATAGTCCAGATTGGTATAATTACGCACCTCGAAGTGTTATCGATAATTTTTTAAGTGCCTATAATACCCCGGCAGTTGGGGCGTCAGGGGCTATTTACGGTATTTTGGTAGCATTCGGGATG
>JABDPH010000063.1 GCA_013042925.1 Eudoraea sp. | reverse complement strand
TATTTTAGCAAAGCCAGTTATATACAGCCCAAGTATGGTGTTTTCTCCAAAAAGCAATTGGTTCATAAAATCTACAGAGCAGAAAAGATAAATGGGCAATGGAAAAAGATAAAAGAGGTAGCATTATCTCCTAAATATTACTCCAGCATGCACCCTACTGTATCACAGGACGGAAAACGATTATTTTTTGCCTCAGACATGCCCGGTACTTTCGGTAAATACGACATCTATGTATCTACTATTAACAAGGATGGCAGCATGGGTGTTGCCAAGAACTTAGGTGAAAAGGTAAATACAAAAAAGAACGACTTATATCCGAATCTCGCAGGAGGTACTACCCTGTTTTTTGCCTCAGATGGTCATAAAGGACATGGTGGCCTGGATGTATTTATGGTACAGGTCTTTAATAAAAAGGTAGGTTGGTCTGTAAATTTAGGTAGCCCTATTAATAGTGATAAAGACGATTTTTCAATTTCCCTTAATGGAAATGGAAGTGGCTATGTAATGTCAAACCGAGGGAATACCGAAGATGCTGTTCAACAAGTAGCTTTCCAATTTTTGAATCCCAAAAAAGACAAGGAGCTGGATAATGGCGAATACAACTTTGCAGAAGTTTTTAGCAATGATGTAGAAGTAAATTTCGCAAGCTCAGTATATGACGATGATTAATTCATAGCACTGCTATGAACTAAGCCAAACGGTTGCAAATTTGTGACCAGAGTGGTAGCGCCAGGATCGATAGTTTCATAGAACTATACAAAAAATAATACAAATAGTTTAAAGGAAATTTTTCGAATCATTAATTCCGATCAGTAATAGTTTAGAGAAGTAAATCGGATTACAAGTATTAAGAACAAAAATTTAAATTTCAATCAGATGAACTGTAAAACCTCCATTATAAAGAAAGTATTCGTACTTAAAGTGTTTTGCCTTATCCTTTGTACTCAGGCTTCGCACGGTCAGGAAGCATTCTCTGATCTTAACTCAAATACAACCTATCACAATCAGTTGTTTTTTAACAGGTTCTTAATTAACCCTACATTTTCACTGGTTAGGGAAAACAAATCTTATCTAAATATTCTGCATCGTAATCAGTATGCCACGTTTGAAGATAACAATCAAAACTATTATCTGGGGTTTAGCAATAAATTTAACGACCATACCGCTTTAGGTTTAGGTATATATAGTCAGCGCATAGGTATTATCCAGGAGTTTGGATTTAATGCGAACTATGCCACTTCGGTAAAATTGGGATCGAAAAGTAGTTTAACTTTCGGGACAAATGTTACCTATTATAGTGTAGGAGTTGATAAAAACCGTGCGGTTGCTACAGAGAACGATCCTGAAATTCTGGATGCAAAATTAGAAAATAAGATTGCTATCCAGCCTGGAATTACATTCTCCTATGGGAATTTTGACGTCGGGATCTATGCAGAAAACCTGATAAAATACAGTCAGACCACTAATGAATTTATAACAAGTTTAAATGCCAAAACTGTAAAAGGGTCTCTACAATATACGCATGCATTTATGAGCAAGTCGGGCTTATTTGCCAACGCAAGATTAATGCCGCTTGTACAATTGGGTCAAAACTTAGACGGAAGCCTTTCTTATGTAGGTTCGGTTTTACTTGAATTACCCAAATATGGATGGTTTCAAAGTACCCTGGATGATACTTATGGAATGTCTTTAGGTGTAGGCTTTAATCTAAGTAAAAAGTTGTCTCTTGGTTATTTGGTAGAAAAGAATTTCCTGGATCAGGGTGCAGAATTCGGCTGGAATCATGAATTGTCCCTGGCCTATACATTTAAGAATCAACCTTCTGCTATTGGCGGTTACGTCGTTAAATCAGAAGAAAACAGAATTGATGAAATTGTTCAAAATTATGAAGAACAGTTAGCTCAAATGAGGGAAAACCAAAATAAAGATACAAGGAATCAGATTGAGGAGCTTACGCGAAAATATGAAGCTCAAATAGCGAAATTAACCAGTGCTCAAAACAAATCAAAAGGAGATCCTAAGAAATCCTCTGCAACTAAAAATAAAAATCTAAAAAATACACCTGAAACTACTCTTGTGGCATATACCATTCCAGAAGAAGAAGATTCTAATTCTCTTGCCTACCAAAACCGATTAATTTTGGACGAACTAATCTTAAGACAGGACTCCATAGAGAATGCGCGAAACGCACAATTTGAGAAAAAGTTCGAAATGATAGTACGCATTTTGCGTAGTGATGTAGAAAATAGTGTGAAATCTAATTTACAGGATTACAATAGTCCGGAAAATACGGTATTGGCTTCAAACACCGGAAAAACAAATTCTGCTGCCAATAATGTAGAATTTAAAACTGCCAGTAGTATAGCAATGAATACTCCCAATGAATTATCTGCTGCGGAGCGTGAGAAGTATGTTAAACTGCCGATAAAAATTCAAAATCTATCTGATATTGGAGTACAATCTGGTTATTATGTAATCGTCAATGTCTATAAAACTAAAAAATATTTAAATGCTTTTATGAATCAGCTGAATGAACAGGGGTTGAATGCGAAACAATTTTACAATAAGAAAAATGGTTTGTATTATGTTTATTTGGCTGATTTTAAAGCTAAAGAAGAAGCCGAAATCGCTTATGTTTCTGATTTAAATGGAAAATATAATGATGAGAAGTGGATTATGCAGGTTGACAATCCCCCGGCAACCGCAGATCTAATGTATGAAGATTAGTAATTTTTCAAGGACAATAGGAACAATAAACAAGTTGTCTGTTATACTGGTAAATTATTTTTTATCCTTAAGTAATTGTGTCCTGCTTAAGTAATTCAAACAAGTATAATAAATCATAACGCATAAGCGCTTAGGCTTTCTTTTTATCGGTAATAGTATAATTTAAATTCATTCAATTTTGAAGACAACGTTTGGGTTAATTTACTATTTCAAAAGTGGTTTTAGCCTTAAACAAAGGGCTCCCAGGGGTTTTTTCTAGTTTGAACAATGAGGAAAACAGTTAAGATTACCGACCAACTGGTCTGCATTTGAACGAAAATACTTACGTTTTGACATCGCCTTTGTAATTTTTATATATATTTAAAATATAAAAGTGACAAAATAACGTTCGCTCAACCCCCAAAACCCCATAATATGCAGACTCAAAATTACCCCAAAACAGGCCCGCCTGGCAGGCCAAAAACAAGAGCTAATCCTGTAACCTTCTTAAAGGAAGCTCCGTTCTAAACCACAGCAAATACATTTTTTATTGGAATTTTAACTTATGGGTATCTGGTATTATCAGATGCTGATAAGTTAATGACCATTGATGTATTGCTTTTCCAAGGTACTCTTAAAACGTATACAGTTAATACCTGTGTTTTTGTTTTAACATCGCGTTTTACTTCACGGTAAGAGATAGATGACTAGTGTCCATAACTAGCGTACATCCTCATTTGCTATGGTTTAAGAAATTGCTTATTGAGCAATGATATATCCATATTAACTTGCTCATTTCCAAACTTTTAATTTCTTATTTCTATATTATTTTTTAACCCCAAAATACTAATAGATATGAAATCTAATATCCTTAAAATAATTGTTATTGATAATGACCGCCTGTTTCATGCGGCCTACAAGTATTATTTTGAAACCTACCAGGATTATTCCCTTGAAGGTATTTATATTTCCGTTGAAGATGCTTTAAAAGAGTTTGACAATGTATTACCAGATATAATTGTTTCCGAAGTATCTATGCCCGAAGTATGTGGCATTCAAGGAATTTCAATGTTCAGGAAAAAAGATCCCGAAGTAAAAATTATTATGGTAAGCGCCCAGAAAGATTTTGAGCTTATCAAAAAGGCCTTTAAAAATCGGGCAAATGGCTACCTCACAAAACCGGTAACCAAAAAACGCTTGTACAATGCCTTAAATTCTATCAAATATGAAGGTGCCACCATGAGCAATGACATAGTCAAAGCTGTGATATCCATGTTTCACAGAAAATCTTATAATACTTTTTCTGAACGAGAAAACGAAATAATTGATTATTTGTGTCAGGGAGCCACTTATAAGCTTATTGCCGACAAGCTTTTTGTTACTCCAAGCACTGTCAATTTTCATATTCAGAATATATACTTAAAACTTGATGTAAATTCCAAATCTGAGGCGCTTACTAAATTGCAGGCAATGGAAAATTAAACATATTCAGTTTTGTAGTAATCATATATTGAGTAACAGGACTAATAGTAAGGTCCTTTTGAAGCTTAAATGATTACAATTTACGTTATAATCTGTGCCGGATTGTAGTGAAATGGACAAAAATAGTATAAAGCAAATAGCCTGATTATTGTAATTAGGTTTGGCTTTTAATCTTTTTTGTCCATTTATTTTGATACCCATTTACATTCTGAACAGTTATTCAGATTCATTTTCTTTAATCAGGGCTTTTGCATCCTTCTTTGTTCCAAGAATAATGGCGATCCACCTTGTCTTTGGATCATGTTCCAGTATGATTTTCACAGTCATCGTCAAAGGAACAGATAAAAACATACCTACAGTTCCAAAAACAAATCCCCAGAAGATAAGGGATAAGAATACAATAAATGTAGACAAGCCCATTCCTTGTCCCATTAGTTTTGGCTCAATAAGACTTCCTATGATTATATTCACAGCAACAAAGGCAATTAGCGCAGCCAATGCACCGCCAAATCCAAGTTGAACCAGAGCAAATAAAACCGCAGGAGCGGCTGCAATAAAGGACCCTATAGTTGGTATGTAATTCAATAGAAAAGCTATTAAACCCCATAAAATTGCATAATCAACACCAATAATTGTCAATGCAATCCAAAGTAAAATTCCGGTAATAAGACTCGTAAGTGTTTTTATTGAAAGGTAATGACGTATTCTGTTCGCAATTTCGTCAAAATATGAATAATTTACCGAATAGTCTTTAAGTATTGCTTCTACCTTTATTTCAATATCATCCAATTCCAATAAAAGAAAAAGGACTAAGAATAGGATAGTTAGAAAATTGCCCATAAACCCACCAAGCTGTCCCAGTAACCTGGCTGTAAAACCCATGATCTTAGACGGTTCCAATAAATCATCTATTCTATCAAATGAAAAATTAAATCCCCTATCATTTAAAAATTCCAAAACAGATACACCAATTTTATCCAGATTTTGTTCATATAAGCCTGCATTTTGAGTAAAAGCAGCAACAGAACGGCCAACTAATTCACCCAAACCAATGAAGATTGCTATAAGCATCAGAAACACAACTAAAACGGCCAGACTCTGTGGCACCCTCTTCCTTACCAGATACCTAATGGGAGGTGTACAAATAATAGAAAGAAATACTGCCATTAAAATTGGAGTGATTAAGCGTGCACCATAGATTAATCCTGCAATTATGATTATAAAAGCAGCCAGGTTAATCATAAGGGGAAACTTCGAGCTTGATTTAATCATATTTTTTTGTTTCGTATTGCTAACAGAACTTAATAACTACCCAAAGGTAAGTATTAACCTAATTCTTGCTGGCAAATTTGCCAACGATGATAGCTACCACTACGGCTATATAGAATTGCCCGGAGATGGCAATAATCATCGAAAGCGATTTAGCAACCGGTATCTGTGGTGTAATGTCACCATAACCAACTGTAGTAAGCGTCACCAGGGTATAATATACAAGATCCACAC
>JABDPH010000052.1 GCA_013042925.1 Eudoraea sp. | reverse complement strand
AACTTTCTGGTGGAATGAAAAGACGTGTGGCTTTGGCCAGAACCTTGATCCTTAGGCCTAAAATTATCCTTTACGATGAGCCAACCAGTGGTTTAGATCCCATAACGGCTAAAGAAATTATTGAATTAATGCGAAGCATTCAAATTAAATATGGCACATCTTCACTAATAATTACCCATGATGTAGACTGTGCACGTGTAATTTCAGAACGGATGATTCTTCTGGTAGATGGTATTAACTATGCCGAGGGTACTTATGATGAACTAGTTAAATCTAAAGACCCTAAGGTAGAAGCATTTTTTAAAAAATAATCATATGGAAAGAACAAGCTTAGAAAAATTGAGACTGGGCGTTTTTGTGATCCTGGGAACAACATTGTTGGTAATTGCTGCCTATCTGATTGGAAACAGACAAAATATGTTCGGCAATACTTTTACCATACATGCGGTATTTAAAAATGTCAACGGCCTTCAAAAAGCAAATAATGTGCGTTACTCAGGGATAAATGTGGGGACAGTAAAAGACATAGTAATGGAAAATGATTCTACCATAGATGTAGTAATGTTAATTCAGGATAATATGCTGAAACATATTAAAAAAGATGCCATAGCTACTATTGGGTCGGATGGCCTGGTTGGTAGTATGATTGTAAACATTGTCCCGGGTAACGGCTATGGAGAAATGATAAAGTCGGGCGATCAAATTATATCCTACAGCCGTATCGGGGCTGAAGATATGATGAGTACCCTAAACGTAACCAGTGAGAATGCTGCCCTTCTTACCGCTGATTTGCTCAAAGTAACCTCTGCTCTCAACAGAGGTGAAGGTACCTTGGGACGTCTGCTCAACGATACGCTCATGGCCAATAATCTTGAAAAAACCATTTTGAATCTGAAACTTGCGAGTGCTAATGCAAATAATACCCTTTTGGAGGTGAATAAACTGGTATCTGCCGCGAACTCCGATAATTCTGTGGTTGGGGTTTTAATGCGTGATTCTTTAGCCGGACTCGAAATAAAACAAATTATTAACAATCTCGAATCGGCAAGTGATAGGATGCAGAAGTTAACAGTGAATTTGGATAGTGTCGTTACCGGGATAGCAGAGGGTGAAGGAGCTTTGAATTACTTGTCCAAGGATACCATTTTTGTTCAACGGCTGGAAGCCACAATGCAAAACATAGAAGAAGGTACAGCCAGGTTTAATGAAAATATGGAGGCTTTTAAACATAGCTTTTTAACCCGTGGTTATTACAAAAAAATGGCCAAGGAAGAGGAAAAAGCTGCGAAAAAGGAGCAAAGAAATAATTGAATTTAAATGATCTGTTGGATAAGCTTAACTATATGGTTGTCTGATTATGGTCTTCCATTTTTCAGGTGCAGCTCTTCTAATATCTGACAGGTAAATTTCATGATGCTTCCCATTAAGTTTATAGCCATTTTCTGAAATGAAGTCATGAACTTTTTTGATTGTTGGGCCTTCTTCTGAAAATGGCCCAATATGAAGGGTTTGTGCCACTTTTCCCTCTTTAAAAGCTTCAAAGCGAATATTAGACAATGCCTTTGGATCCTTCTTTTTACGAACTTCCTCAGTGGCAATGGCTACCATTTCTTTAATCACAATTTCTGGTTGCATTATCATTGCCGTCCATTTCCAGTCTTCCTTTTTATTTTGATCAAATTTTGACATATCGTCCACCCACCAAAGTCCTTCCAGCGGCATAACACCGTAATCAATACCCACCTCTCCTTTTTTTATCATAAATTTCAAGGTATAGGACAAGTTGTAGAGTGCCTCAATGGCAACATTATAGGCTAATGATGTATTAGGATCTCCGGCGCCATCAATCATCAAAAAATTCATTTCAGGCACTTCCCTGAATTCAATTTTAGAGGGAGATGGTTTGTAGAGATGTTTAAGCTCTTTTTTATAATCAATCTTTTTCATCCAATGGTGGTTAAGAGTATCTATTCTATTAATTTTAAGAATTATCAACTTCCTGAAATCACGCTTACTTCTAATCCAACCCAGGTCTAAGTACTGTTTTGTTCAATATTAAGCCGTCTTTTATCTTTTAAGGCCCAGTAGATACCTTTGACGCCGGCAACCCATTTGTCATATAAATAAATGAGTGCTATTTCTTCAATTGTTTCTAAAACACCTAAAATGATCATCACATAAAACAGCCAGTAAACAGGGCCAAAGAATAATAGCCAAAGTATAAATACACCTTGAATTACAGCAGATAATTTAGCCAAATAGGTATGAAAGGCGGTGGCTTTGCCATATTTTCGAAATGCAATAATCATCTGAAAAATATAGGGTACAAAGGCAATTAAAATTAGGGGATAGTTCTCCCGCATAAATTCCGTTTCAAATACTACCAGCCCTATTAAACCAACAACAAGCGTTACCTGGTCTCCGTAGGAATCTAATTGAGAACCACGTGCACTGGTAATCTTAAGTTTTCTTGCCAGAAAACCATCAATGGCATCCGTAGCATAGCTAATTAGTAAAAGCCAGGTAAATATTTCGCGTTCATACCACAATACTAAAATGAGCAGAAAGGGTACAGCGGCTATGCGGTAAAATGAAAACCAATCGGCGATATTAAATTCTTTAAATTTCGGCATAACCTAGTATTTAAATTCTTTTTCAGGCATATTTCCTGATATTATATCCTGAGGATATCAGTTGG
>JABDPH010000191.1 GCA_013042925.1 Eudoraea sp. | reverse complement strand
ATATAGCATTACCGGTAGTGATGATGTAATATTTGAACCCTCTAAAAGCAGATTGGCAAAACAAGGAATCCTCCCTTCTGAGTTTGGCTGGTTTCCCGATAAAATAGATACTTCTTTAGATGCCATTATTCTTGGAATGCATGCCAAGCCGGATAATCCTGAATTGATAAAGGCCAAAAAGCTTGATCTAAAAATCTTCTCATATCCGGATTTCCTTTACGAACAATCTAAACACAAAACACGTGTCGTTATTGGAGGTAGTCATGGGAAGACTACGATAACTTCAATGATCCTACATGTAATGAATTATCATGGGAAGGCCGTTGATTATATGGTGGGTGCTCAATTGGAGGGATTTGACCGGATGGTGCATCTCACCAATGAAAATGATTTTATAGTTTTAGAAGGAGACGAATATCTTTCTTCTCCCATAGACAGGCGGCCAAAGTTTCATCTATACAAACCAAATATTGCATTGTTAAGTGGCATAGCCTGGGATCATGTAAACGTTTTTCCCACTTTTGAAAATTATCTTGAGCAATTTAAAATTTTTGTAGATAGTATTGTTAAAGGAGGGAGCATTACCTATAATGAGGAGGATGTTAATGTAAAAAGTATAGTTGAAGCTTCGGCAAATTCAATACGGAAACTTCCCTATTCTACCCCGGATTTTTTTGTTGAGCACGGGCAGACTTTTTTAAATACGGGGGAAGGCCCAATGCCACTCAATATTTTCGGACGCCATAATTTGAATAATCTGGCAGGAGCAAAGTGGATTTGCCAAAATATGGGTGTGGATGAAGAAGATTTTTATGAAGCAATTTCATCATTTAAGGGAGCATCAAAACGCCTGGAAAAAATTGGCGAAAATGAGAATACAATAATCTTCAAAGATTATGCCCATTCTCCAAGTAAAGTAGCAGCAACCACAAAGGCAGTAAAAGAACAGTTCCCGGATCGAAAACTAATTGCCTGTTTAGAACTACATACTTATAGCAGTTTAAATGCCGAATTTTTAAAGGAATACAGGGGGTCTTTGAAAGAAGCAGATGTATCTGCAGTATTTTATATACCTGAATCCCTTAAAATAAAGGGTTTAGATGAAATAACCAAAGAACAAATAGAGCAGGCTTTTCAACAGGAAGAACTTCATATTTTTACCAATAGTGCTGCTTTTAAAGAATTTCTTTTCAATCAGGATCTTACTAATAGCATAGTGTTATTTATGAGCTCAGGAGACTATGGCGGACTTGATTTGAACGAGATCGTAAATATGATTGAAATTAACTAAGAGTGTTTAATCATTGTTACACTCCTTTAAAGCATATCTCTTAAACCCCAAATTGCCTTAGATGGTGATCTAAATGTTTGTATTCAAGCTTACCCCATTGCTCGGGGGTAAAATCACCAAAAACGGGATGTGCATTCCAGTCCTTCCTGTCGCGAAGATTATACAGTTCCTTAACTAATTCCTGTAACTTTTTATGTTCAACCTCAAAGTCTTTCTCTTCTTTTGCCCTCGCTATAGGAGGAGTAGGTAAGCTTTTTCGCCAGGGCCTATCGTTGTACATAGACTTTTTAAAGAACCAACCAATAATAGGATTTCTCCTTTTGTCATATTTTTTATTCTTAATTGCCGTTTTTATGAATATCTGGCAATGCCACAGCATTTGGCCAACACTCATTTTACCCCATAAACCAGTTGAATCTGGACTTAACTGATTAAAACGTTCTACAACTTCCTTGTAAGTAGCTTCATCAAAAATAGAATTCATGGATTCTTAGTTAGGAATTTATGAATGAAATTTACAATAATTTTTTTTGTTGATTATCTTTAGGCCATGCAACATAAATCTTCTTCTTTTTCCATTAAGAATTGGTCTGACGATGACAAACCAAGGGAAAAATTAGTGCATAAGGGGCGTTCAGTTCTTTCTAATGCCGAGCTTATTGCCATTTTAATTGGTTCAGGGACCAAAAATGAAACAGCAGTGGCTCTCTCTAAGAGAATTTTGGCATCAACCAATAATAACTTAAATGAATTAGGTAAGGTATCCATAAAACAACTAATGAAATTTAAAGGTATTGGCGAGGCCAAGGCCGTATCAATTGCTGCAGCTTTGGAGATAGGGAGGAGGAGACAAAATGAGAAGGCCATGGTGAAGTCACAGATCTTAGGGAGTCAGGAGGTTTTCGATCTTCTGCAACCCCTGCTTGCAGACCTTCCTCACGAGGAATTCTGGATTGTTTACTTAAATAACTCAAATAAGGTTATTCAAAAATCACAATTGAGTAAGGGAGGTATTACGGGCACCCTGGTAGATGTTCGTTTAGTAATAAAACAGGCACTGGAATTAGGTGCGGTATCCTTAATATTAGCCCACAATCATCCGTCAGGAGCACTTAAACCAAGTGAGGCGGATAAAAAAATTACAAATAGGCTTCAAAAAGCTTCGGAAGCTATGGATATCAGGGTATTGGATCTTGTAATTATTACCCAAAACAAATACTATAGC
>JABDPH010000050.1 GCA_013042925.1 Eudoraea sp. | reverse complement strand
ACTTAACTATTCTTCGATTTTATAAAGAATTGGATTGAAAGCTTTAGACGCCACCATCACTTTGTCACCAACCTTAAGGGTTTGCATTTCAGATTTATCGGCAATTACTTTAACTACATTGTTTTGTATTAAAACAGAAACAATTAAGACAACGTCCTGGGGTTCTATCTTTAATATTTCTCCGATAAATTTGAATTTACCGCTGATTTTTTGGTTAGAAAAGATCTCACTCGGAAACCCTTGTCTCACAATTTTGCCTTGTTCAAGCACAAAAACCCGGTCAGACAGTTTCATAATCTCACCAATATCATGGCTTACTAATATCGTTGTTAAATTGTATTCTTTATGAATTCTTGTGATATAATCCTGGAGTTTCAACCTTATTTTATAATCCAGTGCGGCAAGTGGTTCATCTAATAAAAGAACATCGGGTTTGCGAACAAGAGCTCTCGAAAGGGCTACACGTTGTTGTTGGCCACCGGACAGGGTTTGTGGTTTTCTGTTTTGAAGATCGCCAAGTTCCATCATCTCTATAAGTTCCTTTATCACCTTTTTATTCTGTCCTTTGCCAGATGCAAACTCCAGATTTTGTAATACGCTCATATTTGGAAATAAGGCATAATCCTGAAAAACATAACCTATATTCCTCTTCTGAGGTGCCAAAAAGATTTTGTTTTTAGTGTCAATCCAACTGACTTCATTTATCGTTATTTCTCCTTTATCAGGTTTTAAAAGGCCGGCAAGTATTCTTAAAGTTGACGTTTTTCCTGCACCAGACTCACCATACAACGTTACCAATTCCCCTTTCTTAATTTGGCATTGAATATGAAAGTTCATTTCACTGTCAAAGGCGCGTAATTTTTTATGAACGTCTATTTTAATCATTTCCAAAAACGCTTTAGATACCCCCCGTTAATTAAATAGACCATAAGCAGGATACAGAAGGTAATAACAAATAGTACTGTAGCATAGAAATTGGCCGCACCATAGTTCATAGCTTCCACTTCGTCATATATGGCAATGGATGCAACTTTGGTTCTACCCGGAATACTACCACCTATCATAAGTACTACCCCAAATTCACCCACAGTATGGGCAAAAGCAAGTACAATTCCTGTTAATAAAGAAGCTTTACAATTGGGTAAGAGTACTTTGAACAATGTTGTCCATTTAGATTTTCCCATTACCTGTGAAGCCTCCGTCAATGAATGTGGCAGAATACTCAGGCCAGATTGAATAGGGTGCACCATAAAAGGCAAACTGTAGATTATAGAGGCTACAACAAGTCCGCCAAACGAGAATACGAGTTTAAGCCCAAGCCATTCATTTATCCAATTACCAAATGCGTTACCCGGGCTGAATGCTACAAGGAAATAAAATCCAAGCACCGTAGGCGGTAATACAAGAGGCATACTCACCAACGTTTCTATAAGTGGTTTAGACCTGGATTTCGTATTAACCATCCAATATGCCAGGGGCACCGAAATAATCAAAAGAATTACCGTAGTAACAAAAGCTAGTTTAAAAGTGATTAAGAGTGGATCCCAATTCATTATTCAGATAACATTATTTCATTAGTCTTAACCATAGCGCATACTGTTAGTTCTTCTTTTAAACTAAGTTGATCTACCGCATTGGTGGTAATAATGGAGCTGATATCACCTGCCGGGGTATTAATAATTATATTACTTAATAACTGACCACGTTCAACGCGCTTAATTTCTCCTCTAATCTGGTTTTGAAGACTTATTAAATGCTTTATATCTTTTCCAATAACAACTTCAGTTTCCTTAAACAAAACCTTAACCAAATGGCCTTCGCTAAGATAAGATGCCGTTTCGGGAGTTTCAATGATAACAGCCTTAAACATTATTTCATCAGAGAGCGCTACGGTTACTAGTGACAAACTGCCATTTACCTGAACTTCCTTAATATGACCTTTTAAGCTATTCATCTACCGAATATCCGAAATCTTTTAATATAATCCTGGCCTCATTGGAGAAAAGAAAATTATAAAATTTATTGGCATTATGATTATTTCCTTCAGATTGTTTTATGACCACTGCACCCTGTGAAATTGAGTTATAATCAGCGTCATTCACCAAAACCCATTTGCCCTTCCCCTTCATTTCGGGTGCCAGAACTACGGATTGTGCTGTAAATCCAATTTCGGCTGATTTAGAATAAACAAATTGGTTGGTTTGGCCAATACTTTCCCCGTATACCAATTTATTTTTAAGAATGTCTAAAAGCGCATATTTTTCCAGTACTTCAACCGCTGCTTGTCCATAGGGCGCTGTTTTGGGATTTGCCAGTGCAATGTGTTTAATAGAAGAATCATTCAGTTTTGCCATTGATAGTGGTAGCTCGTCAACCATGGTCCATAGTACTAATTTTCCATAGGCATAGATCTCAGGTGGAACCGTTGTCAAACCCTTATCATACAGCTTCGTAGGGTATTTCATATCAGCCGATACAAAGACATCAAATGGGGCGCCTTCCATTATTTGAGCAGTATGTTTGCCCGAAGATCCTAAAATTAATTGACATGGAATACCAGTCTTTTCTGTAAATTTTTCGGTAATAGGTCCCAGAGCATACTGCATATTTGCAGAGGCTGCTATTGTAACTTTAGATGATTCCTTCGTTGCACCATTACAAGAAATAATAAGCGTTAAAAATAGAATTGAAATACGACTTAATCCCTTGTTTTTAATTTGCATGTTGTTTTAGAATATTATCATACTATTAGCAATCACCAACTGCAGATTTTAGTAATGGTCGTCCTTTAAAATTCCAACTCCGCATAGGTTACCTCTTTAGTGATATCCTGAATATTACCGGGATATTCTTTACCCCTGAGACGGCTAACAGTATGAGCTTTTAGTTCGTCTTCCGGATAGGATTGAATTAATTCCTGAATAGTTTTTTTATCTAACTCGTCCTCTATATGCTCAAGCCATTTATCCGCCAATTCACCAGGAAGTATTAATGGCATTCGGGGTCCTGCTGCCCTCGGATTGTTATGGATCTTGGTCATCATGGCATTGCCCTTTGTTGTAACAATAGAAAAGGTATTTATAAATTCCCCAGTTTCAGGATCTACCCATTCGCTCCAGAGTCCAGCCAGGGCCATTGGTTCGCCATCTTTTCTACTTAAATAAAAAGGATAAGTTTTCCCTCTAAAATGATGATGTTCATAAAATCCATCTACATAAATAATACATCTTTTATTTTTGGCGGAATTACGAAAAGAAGGTTTTTCAAAAATGGTTTCCCCTCTGGCATTAAGCGTTTTGTTCCAGAGATTTTTAAGTTGAGTTTTGTCTTTTACCCAAAATGGTACCAGGCCCCAGGTTGCAAGAGTTGGCTCATATGGTGAACTATCCGGATAAATAAATAATTTTGGGTGATTAAAACCCGATACATGATAGAGTGGCAGATCTGATAATGGCGCTAGTTTTTCTATGATTTCTTCAATAGCCTGCTCATTGCCATAATGCCTTGCCCTCTTTAACTGAGCTTCCAAACTTGCCTTGATATCATAACACATATTTAAATTTAAGAAATAATGTTTAATAAAGCAGTTGAGTTTGTATGGAAAGGGAACTTACCATATGCCAGGTAAAGGATACACCATTGTACGGTTATAATGGCATATAGACAAGCAATAGTGACTGAATGATAAAAAACAAAATAAATGGAATAACAAAGTACCCCATTACATCTCTTGCCTGCAATTTGGTCCCGGCTGCCATAACCGGAAAAATAATAAGCAGGTAAAAAGGTTGAAGGGCATTACTAAGGCTTTCTCCATAGGCAATAGCCATAGATGCTCTTGCAATCATAGCGGTAACTTCTGATTCACTCAAGCCCGCAGCCAGATCCTGGACTACATTAATAATACCGGGACCAATTACCGCAAACTCCCCACCGGCAGAGGGGATGGCAAAATTCACCAAACCTCCTGAAACATAAGCCAAAAACGGATAATTGGTTAGGGTAGCAAACGATGTCTGAATTTCTCCAATTTTGTCCCCCAAACCTGTTGAAAACATAATTCCCATGATACCTGCATAAAATGGATATTGAAATAATATTCCGGAAATATTACTGCTCGAACGTTTCATGGAAATACTATAGCGAAGAGGCGTTTTGTGCAGAAATAATCCAAGGATCAAAAACATGAAGATGATAATGTTAAAATTCAGATCAAAACCATTTTGGTAGAAGTAATGGCCGATATATATAAAGCCAAAAATTGAAATTGTGATTTGCAAAAAGGCACTATTATTCAAAATGTCTGAGACTGCCTTGAAAGGCAATTTGTAAGAATCCGCTTCTTCCTTTACTGAAGATTCCTTTTGTAGATCATCCAGAATTAAAAGATCGGATAATTCTTTTTCTTTGCTGTTTTTTGGGATTAAAGTGAAAAATAATAATGGACTTACTACAACAAATAACAGAATCATAACAAGGTTGAGTGAAGACCCCAAGGTATATGCAGTTGGAATTAATTCTGAAAGAATTCCTGCTTCTATCAAGAAGTTATCTTCGGTATTTAATAAAAGGGCAATAGAACTGGAAGCCCCGGCAACCCAACTACCCATGCCAAAATAAACACAGGCAATAAGGAAAGGATAATTTAATCCCTTCACTCTTATCGCCAATTCTCGGGCCAAAATGGCTACAATGACGATCATTCCGAAACTGATCAGGGAAAACAACGCACTGGATATCAGTACAAATAAATAAACCTGCCCGGGAGTATTAATAAAACGCGCTATCCAATTTATTCCTTTTGCAACAGGATCGGATTGTGCTATACTATAGGCTGTAACAATAACCAGAATAATCTGCATTCCAAAGGCCAATAAGGACCAAAAGCCATCATACCAGCCACTTAGCACGTTCATAAGCGAAGCATCGGTCCAAATAAGAGCCATAAAACCAGTGAACAACGTGAGGAGCAATGCAAAAACATAAGCACTGGGCATGTATCTTATAAAAAGATCCGTAAAAATTTTTCCCAGTGTTGAAATCATTTAATTGGCCTATAAAGTCTGTATGGTTAACAAAAGATCTGTTCTACTTGTTGATTAAATATAGGGCTAAATACAAAACATTGTATTTGAATTTAAAGGTCTATCAGTTAGTTTTGCGAACACGAACAGGGTATTCCGGTCGTTTGGGGATTACCGGAGGGTTACTTTTGAGTTGCTCCATTACCGTTTCAATGGCCTTTTCTAATTGGGGGTCCCCACCTGAAATAACGGCTTTTGGCCATTGTTCAATTTCAATATCCGGTGCAACGCCTTCGTTCTCTATCCGGTAGCCATCTTCGTTCCAAAAGGCAACATTTGGTGCGGTAACCGATCCACCATCAATAAATTCCGGAAAGCCTAGTACACCAACAAGACCTCCCCAGGTGGTTTTTCCAATTATTGTTCCCAATTCAAATTTTCTAAACATCCAGGGTAGATAATCCCCTCCTGAACCTGCAGTTTCATCAATAATCATAACTTTAGGCCCCTGTATTGAACCACTGGGAGCATCAAGGTCATTGCCATACCTGAAATTCCATGAGGCCTGATATGGTTTTTTCAATATATCTATATAATAATCTGCCAATTGGCCACCGCCATTATGCCGTTCATCAACTATAATGGCCTTTTTATTTACTTGAGGGAAGAAATAGCGTTTAAAATATTCATGTCCGGCCCCAGCCGTATTCGGCA
>JABDPH010000048.1 GCA_013042925.1 Eudoraea sp. | reverse complement strand
CGAAGGGCCTGCCAGGAGCTGCTAATAGACCGACTTCCACCGGCCACCTGCCAACTATAGAGGTTGGTATTTAGCGGAGCTTGTTCCACAATCACCTGTTCCCAGTTAGTTTCCAGTTCGTCTGCGACAATCATTGGCATGGATGTCTTTACGTTTTGTCCGATCTCCGGATTTGGAGACATGATGGTAACCAGGCCATTATCACCAATTTTCAAATAGCCGTTAATCTCGAACCATTCCTTAGGCATTTCTCTAACAGCCATTTGTTTTGCCTGTTCTGGTTTACAAGAATTTAAGAAACTAAATCCAAGAACTAGTCCACCGCTGGCTAGACTTGTATTTTTGATGAAAGCCCGTCTTCCGAATTTTGTTTTTATGAGTGTCATATTAATTTTTTAAGGTGATTAGATTACGATTCGCTACCTGCAGCCAGCTTAACGGCTTTTTTGATACGAACATAGGTCCCACACCGACAGATGTTGCCGTTCATTGCCATTTCAATTTCTGAATCCGAAGGATTGGAATTCTGTTCAAGTAGCGCAGCTGCTGTCATAATCTGACCTGCCTGGCAATAACCACATTGGGGTACGTCTACTTCCAGCCATGCTTTTTGTACGGGGTGATCACCATTTTCAGAAAGACCCTCAATCGTAGTGATTTCCTGATTGCCAACAGCCGATACGGTAAGCATGCAAGCTCTAACAGCTATACCGCTCAAATGAATGGTGCATGAACCACATTGTGAGATTCCGCAGCCATATTTAGTTCCAACCAATTTGAGGTGGTCACGCAACACCCAAAGCATTGGGGTGTTAGGGTCAACGTCCACTTCCTGTGTTTTTCCATTGATGTTTAATGTAAATATTGCCATGATTTTAAGAGTTTGCTTTAAGTTATTAATTTTATTCTATCGATGGAATTTAAAATTCAAAAACTTTGTTTTTTAGTGCGATATTTCATGCGTGTCGCGCACACTGCTAAAAGTAAGGTCCAGCAATTTCCAGTCGTCTCCTTCTTTTTTATAGAACTCGGTCACAGTAAATTCATTAGAAACGTCATTGCCACGAACATGGGCCATTAGAGTAATGCGGTTCCATAGTACTACGGTGTTATTATCGAAAATTTCTACGACAACATCATGTACATCCGCATTTTTGTACCAGATACTTCCGGTTTCAATGATTTCCAACTCCCTGTCTTTTTTCCAGGAACCGCTCATGTGCACAAACCGGGACTTATCATGAAACAGGTCGGCAAGCTTGTTCACATCCTTATTGGCCATCCATTCCCATTTTGCTTTGGAAAGATCTTTGATTTCCTGTTCAATTGTAGCATTTTGTGCAAAGGACGATGCCCCTAACGTGATAGTTAAAAATGCGATAAGTAATGTTCTCATATTTATAATTTTAAAGGATTTATATCTTAATTTTATTAATTCAATTTTCTAAAAATCTTAGGCATAGTCTCTGCATCTATCGCCTCCATGTCAATCAATTTTAAGTCTTTGACCATTTTCAATGTTGCCTCTTTATAGTACTTAAAATGTGGTGTTTGCAAATGTGATTCATATGCTTCTTTACTGGCATAGATTTCCAGGAGCCTGATTTGTGCTGGTTGTTCCTTTTGGAACATGGGATATATACATATTACCCCCGGTTCTAACCGTACCGATGCTTCAGATTCTTCCTTGAGAATGGAAACGTATTCATCAACAAAATTGGAATCAATTTCAATTTCTGCAATCCTTACCATCATTTCACCTGGATTGATGTCGTTTTTAGCTTTTTTGGTTTTTTGGGCAGAGGAACCTGCCGACAGAGCAATCAAAACAAAAAGCAATCCTAATTTTTGAAGTCTCATTTTGTTATTCGTATTAGTCCAATTCTTTTTCCTTTAACCATTCCGACATCAGATCCGCGATCTCCAAATTGTTCAGATCTGAAAATGGAAAATGGGTATTCCCTTTGATCCCAATTTCCGGCAGATGTACTACGGTAACATCTCCACCGTACTTGTTTACCACATCGCGCCATTTTCTCGCCATTTCAAGGCGTACGCGCCAGCCATCTGTTCCGGGGTTCGGGTCATATTTTTCAGGAATGTAGTCACCATAGTAAATGACTATAGGTATTTTGGTCAGCTTCATAAATTCCTCCTTCGAAACATTAACAGCCTCTAATGCCCCTGAGGAGCTTTCGATGGGTTCCGGAACTTCTCCTTCAGGAAATGGGAATCCCGATCCGGGTTCATAAGAGACAATGGCTTTTATGTTATTGTTTTTTATGGCAGTTGCCCAACCAAAACCTCCCGAATGTGAATGTGTTACCAGGACAGCATCCCCAATTTTTTCAAAAAGTTGTGCTGCCGCTTCCGTGATTACTTCTGTATCAAACCCTCCTATGTTAGGAGTCATTTGGCGGAAATACTGGTTCAGAGTTTCCTTATCCCGGGCAAACTGTACACCGGGGAAATAATCGGGCCACACACCTAAACGAAATATGTTATACCAAAACTGCTCGTCAGGAGTGGGGATGATAGTGGCTTCCTTTGTACTGCGACCTGCATTTCCACGTCTGGGTTGGGTTATTAGATATACACCATATCCACGTTTTAAGAAAATGTTTTGAAAACCATCCCGGCCATCCGGTGTTGTCTCCCAGGTCTTTGAAAACTGACCGAAGCCGTGCCACATCACCAGCGGATACTTGCGCGCATCAACAGGAATCTGATAAAATACATAGGCATGGTCGCCATGAAATGTCTGCCCCACAGGCGTACGTTTTATAGCATCGAAAGTACCCGGATTTGATATTACTGAACCGCCCACGGCAAAGCTTCCCTGATCTTGAAGGACTATTGTTCCTTTTTGCGCAAAGGAAGATGGCAATGACCAGATTAATGCAGCAAGGAGAATGAAGGTATTTACCCTTTTTTGTCCTGTTTTGATATTTATTTTCATTTTTTGTTCATATTTAGCGGGTAAGCTAAAGATTTTTTGCACTAAAAATATCCTGCTTTTCCAAAAGTATAAAGTACTCATCTTAATTCACTTACCTATTTTACGGTTTTACTTACCATTATTACAGATTTGGGCAAACTTGTTTGATTATCTGTTAATCAATAACTTATCTTTAACTAAAAATTATTTGGAGCATGAAAAATGTTTTGAACGTCAATACAGTAAGTGATTATCTTGATTTACGAAAACAGGAAGTCTTGCATCCTTTGGTAGGTCTCGTTGACTTTAAGAAAGTAAGTGCAGAAGGTCATCCTAAAAGGAGATATGATGCCTTTCATTTTGGGTGCTATTCTATTTTTTTAAAGGATGCCACGGAATGTAAGATGAGGTATGGTGGTAAATCATACGATTATGATGAAGGGACACTGGTTTTTATTGGTCCTAACCAAACCATAGAATTGACTAATTACGATCCCGACTTTAAGCCCGAAGGGTATGCCCTGCTATTTCACCCCGACCTTTTTTTGGGGACGGATATGGGTAAAAAAATGCATGGTTATAGTTTTTTCTCATATGCAGCAAACGAAGCGCTGCATCTGTCGGTGAAAGAGCGAAAAGTGATTTTAAGTTTGTTGGATAAGATTCAATTTGAATTGGAACAAACCATTGACAGGCATAGTAAAAAATTGATTGTGGCAAACCTTGAACTTTTTTTAGATTATTG
>JABDPH010000046.1 GCA_013042925.1 Eudoraea sp. | reverse complement strand
TCAGCTACTTCAGTGGCATCTGTCTCTATCCCAAAAATATCGGGTTTCATTACCATGGCAAGGTTTAAAAGCAGTAAAAGAACACTACCTATATAGCCCATGGAAAATCCTTTGGCACTAATACCGTCCTGTTGCTCTGGGTAAGCGATATCCGGAAGGTAGGAATTATTGATCGCAAAACTCACCCAGAATCCCACAAGACCAAAAAAGTAACATACCAGGCCTAAATAAATATTTTCCAATGAAAACCAGTAAAGCCCAATGCAGGAAACTCCTCCCAGGTAACAAAAAAATTTCATAAAGATCTTCTTATTACCCAGATAATCTGCAATCCCGGAAATTAGAGGGGTAATTACGCCGATGAACAAAAAAGCGGCTGACGTGAGATAACTTATTAATGGTGCTCTTTCAATATCACCACCAAAAACAGATACTTTCTCAATATCTGCAGCTCTAAACAAAGCTCCATAAAAAATTGGAAAAATGGCAGAGGCAATAACAAGGCTATATACAGAATTCGCCCAATCATAAAATGCCCAGGCATTTAATAATCTCTTACTTCCCTTTATTGCAAAAGTTCTGGCCATTTATTAAAAAGCTACTCTATGTGAGCAGCTTCGAATATACAACTATTAGAGAAATCACTATTTGAGATTCGGCTATTGAAAAGAAGTAACACCGAACTTCTGAGCTTCCTGTCTTGCCAATGGTGCCCATTGGGCTAAATTGGCTATTCTGGTATCATTAGATGGGTGTGTACTTAAAAACTCAGGTGGGGCATTGCCACCGGCATTTGCTTTCATACGTTGCCATAAACGCGAGGCCTCGTCCGGATTATAGCCCGCAATGGCCATAATTTGAAGTCCTATTCTATCAGCTTCAGTTTCATGACTGCGGCTGAATGGCAGCATCAGTCCTACGGTGGAGCCAATACCGTATGCCTGGTTAAACATATTTCTTGATTTATCATCCTGGATCGCAATATTTCCGGCAACCGCTCCCAGTTGTTGTAGGGTACCTGCACTCATTCGCTGTGCACCATGATCTGCTAAGGCATGAGCCACTTCATGACCCATTACTACCGCCACTCCTGTCTCTCCCGCACAAATAGGAAGAATACCGGTATAAAAAACAATCTTACCACCAGGCATGCACCAGGCATTAATTAGCGTGTCTTTTACCAAATTATACTCCCATCGGTAATCCTTAAGATATCCTGGGTATCCATTAGCCGACAACCATCTTTCAGCGGCAGAAGAAATTCGCTGCCCAACCCTTGTAATCATCTTGGCTTCGGTAGTTTTCTCAAGAACATCATTTTGTCCAATAAATTCATCGTATTGCGCGAAGGCCATTGGAAAAATCTGACTGTTTGGGTAGAAGTTCAATACTTTTTGTCCCGTAAATGGATTCACTTTACAGGAGGCAATTCCCAAGAATAATACGAATGCCAGTACAAACTTTTTCGTGCTCATTTTCAATTATTAATTAAGTCTTAAAATACAAAATATTTATTTACCTACTATGTGCAACACAGTAAATTCCTTAGTGACGTGTATTGCATTATTTCCATTCTGTATGAGATCTTTAAGAGGAACTATTTCATTGTCTACTTCTATCTCTTTTATAGTAAATGGTAAATCAATTAAATTAATCTTAAATGAACTATAAGAAGTAATGAATGCTCCATTTTTAAACTGCTGGATAATCAATTCATTTTTCTTACCATTCAATTTAAAATTCCTTAGGCTATAATTTCCTTTTGTATAATCATAACCGTCATGTCCATCTTCATAAACTGAGGAATTTTCAATACCCAACTTAAAGTAAACATCAAGAATTAATTCTTCGATAACTTTTTCACCAACGTACTGCTGGACAGGATATTTTGGTATTATTGCTCCTTCTTTAACAAAAATTGGAATTTTATCAATATTTGCAGGAACCCATTTTTCCATTCCTCCGTCTACAACCTCACCAGTCCAAAAGTTATGCCATTTTCCCCTGGGAATATACATTCTTCTTCCCATTGCATTTGGTTCCTGAATTGGACAGACCAATATTTGATCTCCGAATATAAACTCATCTGTTCTAAAATGTGTTTGATGGTCTTCCTGATCAAAGTATACCAAGGGTTTAAGCATAGGTATATTCTCATTTGAATATTTCCAGAACATGGTATAGAGATACGGAAGAAGCTGGTACCTTAATTCAATAAACTTCCTGACTATACCGGTTACTTCCTTATCAAATGACCAGGGCTCCTGATCGCCGTGGT
>JABDPH010000041.1 GCA_013042925.1 Eudoraea sp. | reverse complement strand
ACCCTTATATTGCGCTGAGTTAATATATGTTTTCTGATATTCTGTAGAAAAGCTCCGTTTCTGAATCCAAAACCGCAAGGCTCGCCATTTTTATTTGGATATGGAATAAGATAATCCCGATCTTCGTATATGATATCATAACCGTAAACAGGTTGTGCGTCAATATGGTCTATAAGGGAGGTGAAACCCATTTCCTCAAGCTTTTGTACCCCGCCGGGTTGTAACAATTCACCTATGATGACATCTCTTTCACTTAAGTCTCTTTCAATAACCACAATATTTTTTCCCATCTTGGCCAAATTGGCCGCAAGAGTAGCACCGGCTATACCGGCACCAACAATCAGCACATCAACTTTAGTATTTACTCCGGTATTTGACATTTGTATTTACTAAATATCTTCAAATCTGGTTTCAACTTCCTTTTTCTTTGATTATTAAATGAATTAAAGAAAACTGATAGGATAATTGGTAACCTTTCATTGCAAATGTATTGCATTCAATATTAAAGTTAAAAATTTCATTTGTTTTTATTCTCCCCAATGTAGTATAGCTATCTGGAAATTGGATTATTCAAACCTAAATTCAATTATATTTACAAATGAATTTAAATCCTTTAACCAACAATTAATTATCCTTGTGCAAAGGCCCTGGATTCATTGCCATAAAGTATAATTTGTTATCCGATAATGGTCGATCCCAAGCAAAAAATTGAACTGGCTATCCAAAAAGTTTACGGGTGGATGGCCGCAAGCCAAACCGAAGAAGGAACCTGGCCTGTGCCCTATGACGGTCCTTTTTTTCTTTTACCATTGTACATTTTTGCCCTGAGAATATGCGGAAGGCAAGTATCTGAGGAAACCAAAACAAAGATGAGCCGCTATATCCTGAGGCATCAATTGGGAGATGGTAGTTTTGGTATTCATCAGGAATCTAAATCAGGTACTGTTTTTACCAGTGTAATTAATTATGTGGCTTTACGCTTTTTGGATCATTCTGCTTCTGAAGCAGAATTAAAAAAAGCCTTGAGTTGGATTCATGACAAAGGAGGACCTTTGTACTCAGGAAGTTGGTGCAAATTTATACTGTCATTTCTAAATTTATATTCCTATAACGGGGTTGCACCCGTGCCACCGGAACTCTATATGCTTCCCAGCTGGTTTCCATTTCATCCCCGTAAAATTTCCGGTTATGTAAGGATTATTTATTTACCCATGTGTTACTTCTATCGCGAACAACTTGCTATTGAGGCAGATGAATTAATATTAGAGTTACGAAAGGAATTGTACCGGCAATCCTATGACCAAATTAATTTTGCAAAACACAGAGGAACTTTTGCTGAGACCGATAATATCTTTCCTGAAACAACAATCTTCAAAATCTCAATGTGGTGGCTCAAAAGAATTGATCCTATAGTCCCGAAGTTTATCAAAAAGAAAGCTTTAGCCTTAGTTTACGAACACTTAGAGTACGAGGATGAAAATTCAAATTTTATAAGACAAGCCCCTGTAAATGCTGTTTACAATACCCTGGTATACCATTTTAGGGGTGAGGAGGAAAAACTAAGGAAGTCCTGGGAAAAACTGCCCTTATACTTATGGGAAAATGATAATGAAATCCTGATGCAGGGCTTTACCAATACTTATACCTGGGATTGTGGATTTTATTTACAGGCTATTGGCGAAGATTGTGTAGATCCAGCCTTAAAACCATTAGCCTTAAAAACGAGAAAATTCCTGATGGACAATCAGGTAATTAAAGAACTCAAAAATCCATTTAAATATCATAGGCTTCCCCGGGCGGGTGGTTGGACATTTAGTTTTCAGGATAATGGTTGGGTAGTTTCAGACTGTACAGCTGAAGCTATCAAAGCACTTCTTGAAACGGAAGGTTTGGGTGATAAAAAATTGACTGATGAAAAAATTAACAAAGCCATAGGTTTTATAATGCTTCTTCAGGGTGAGGATGGCGGATGGACCAGCGTGGACAAGGCTATAGGGAGTCCAAAGCTGGAATGGTTCAATGCCGCAAATGTATTTGTTGATATTATGGTTGACCACTCTTATGTGGAATGTACTGCAAGCATAATTCAGTGTTTTGTTCAAATAAAAAGGAGCCGACCACATTTGTTTACCTCTGAAATGGAAAAGGCTATGGACCGGGCAGTTAAGTACCTCTTTAAAGCACAATATGAAGATGGAAGCTGGGAA
>JABDPH010000012.1 GCA_013042925.1 Eudoraea sp. | reverse complement strand
ATTTTTGGGCGAAGGTACAAACTCCTAAAGTTTTGGCAAACACTTACCGCTTGCGCGATTTTATTGAACAACCAATAGCCCGGGTAGTGGTTAATGGTATTTCCCCCCCGCTTAGCATAGCATCTATAGCGTTTTCGACATATTTGGTCTTAACCGAGGAAGCATCGGAATAGTTATCATCAATAGTGCCAATATAGCGCACTACATTTCCCTGTTCGGTTTTTTCGAGCAAATAAACATGGGGCGTTTTCGTGGCACCATATTGCGGAAATATCTCCTGTTTTTCATCAACTAAGTAGGGAAAAGTGAAGCCTTTTTCTGTTGCTCTTTTTTTCATGTGCTGAACATCATCTGCCGGCTGCAAATCGGGGTCATTCGGATTTATGGCAATTACGGGTACCCCTTTAGTCTTGTATTTTTTATCCAGGGCAATAATCCTGTCTTCATAGGCAATTGCATAAGGACAGGTATTGCACGTAAAAATCACCAAATACCCCTTTGCATCTTTGAAGTCAGCTAAGGAGACTCTTTTTCCATTTATATCTGGGAGACTGAAATCAGTAGCATAATCCCCAATACCATAACCCTTGTCAATATCACTAAGTAAACCCTTGTGACTCAACAAGACAGTTATTAAAACTAAATTGACCAATAGATATTTCATGTTTGCTTATTTAATTGAATTCGCTTAATTCTTTGTTCAACGTTTCGTAAGTAAAGGTTTGTTCATAGAACTTTCTTTTATTACGATTATAGATCAGTGTCGCTGGTATAGCACCAGACCAATTCTTATTAACTTTTGGTATCCAGCTGTTTTGATCCGGATCATCTAATACCACTACTTCTGATTTAATATCCTTATTCCTTATAAAGGGTATCAATTTTGACTTCCACATAGAAGGCATATCAAGACTTACTAAAATCACCTTCCGGTTATTTGCCTTTCCTTCCTGGTTGATTTTTTCAAAATAGGGTAACTCTTTAATGCAGGGAGCACACCAGGTAGCCCAAAAATTTATAATATATGTTTTATCGTCATTCCTATTTAAAAGAGGTTCCAATTCATCAAAATTATACACAGGGATACCCAGGCTATCCTCAGAAGCTAATTCAGCATTAACGAATGCTGAATTCTCAGATGTAGTTTTCTTACCTTCTTTTAGAGCGCATCCGGTTAAAACCAGAATACATAAAAATAGGACGGAACGAATCATTGGGCTTATAGCTTGTTGTAATAAAATTAAGCAACAATGAATAAGGCATAATAAATTTAACAAAATTTTATCTGATTAGATGTTGTGGGTTCTTGTTTATTAATTTACATTTGTATATACAAATATTGTAAGTACATGAATGTAGAAGCTATAATAAAGACTGATAAGAAGATCCCGCTAAGAAGCAGGACAATTATCCATTTAATGCTTATACATAATAAAGTGTCTGAACAAATTTCTCATGCACTCAAACCATTCGGAATATCAATACAACAATTTAATGTTTTGCGCATACTTAGAGGTCAGCAAGGTAAACCTGCTAATCTATCTACGCTTAACGAGAGAATGGTTAGTAAAATGAGTAATACTACCCGTCTGGTAGATAAACTAATAAAGAAAGGTTATGCCCACAGGATCGTATGTACCTCTAACAGGCGCAAAGTTGAGATCACCATAACTCAAGAAGGATTGAAAGTATTGTCTGAAATGGACATTGAAATGAAAAAGTCCGAACAAGAATTGTTAGTCAATTTTACCGACCTGGAACTCGAACAGTTAAATCATTTATTCAATAAATTTTAATTACATCTATGAACAATTACCTGGAAAGCCTTAATTGGCGATATGCAACAAAAAAATTTAATAGCGAAAAACAAATATCTGATACAGATTTAAATGCTTTATTAGAAGCTATTCGTTTAAGTCCCTCTTCATATGGACTGCAACCCTATCATGTTTTTATCGTAAAGGATAAAGAATTGAGGGAAAAATTAAAAGCGGTCTCATGGGGTCAACCGCAAATCACAGACTCATCTTATTTAGTTGTCTTTGCGAATAATACCAGTTTTGATACTCAGCTCATCGATAATTATTTAACTAATGTAAGTGACACAAGGAACATAGAATTAAATAATTTACAAGGCTATGGAGATTTTATGAAATCTAAGTTACTGGATCTTCCTGATAACATTAAAGAGGCCTGGACAGCAAGGCAAACCTATTTGGCCCTTGGAAACTTACTTTCAGCGGCGGCGAGCTTAAAAATCGATGCCTGCCCCATTGAAGGTTTTGAAACTGAAGCCTACAATGAACTTTTGGGTTTAAATGACAAAGGATTAAATACCTCTGTTGTAGCCGCATTAGGGTATAGAGCTGAGGAAGATGACACCCAGCATTATAAGAAAGTTAGACAATCCAAAGAATTATTATTCACACATATATAGAACCTTAATTTTAAAACAATCATTAAACAAAGTAAATTTAGAAACATGAAAAAGAATGTATTAAGTCTGGCACTAGCCATAGTTTTTGGAGCAACAGCGATTGCAAACACTTCAATTGACAAGGAAAAGAAAGAGGTAAAAGCTAATGAAAGTAAGGTTACCTGGAAAGCTTACAAGGTAACAGGATCTCATACCGGTACTGTAAACCTAAAATCTGGTGCACTAATGTTTGACGAAGGCAAACTTACAGGTGGAGAATTCGAAGTAGATATGACATCTTTGATCTCAACGGATCTTGAAGGAGAATACAAAGGAAAATTAGAAGGACATCTTAAGTCTGATGATTTTTTTGGTGTAGAGAATCATCCAAATTCTACTTTAGTTTTTACAAATGTAGAGGCCAGTGGAAAAAATTCTTATGAAGTACAGGGTGATCTTACTATTAAAGGTATAACAAAGTCTGTAACCTTTGACGTATCTATTTATGGAAGTAAGGCTACAGCTACTTTAAAAGTAGACAGAGCACAATACGATGTTAAGTATGGCTCTGGTAGTTTCTTCGATGATCTGGGTGATAAAACAATCTATGATGAATTTGATCTTGTAGTAGATTTGGAATTCTAAGAACGTTTAGTTCCCTCTTTAAATCCTGAATATGATCATATTCAGGATTTTTTTTTGATTGCATCCAAAATAATATGTGAATTCACCGAGAGTATTTTAATCTAATCCTGGAAATTTTCTCAGATAATATCCAATTCAGTAATAATACAATTTGGCTATTTAAATCCTACCTGGACGGATAATACACTATTCACTCCTATTGCTTAAAACCTACTTAACAACTTATGAAGTTTTATATACACAAAAAAATCTGTGGAATTGGCGCTAAAACTTTATTTTTGAACAAAAAATATAACATGGCATTTAAGGCTTTATCTCGCTTAGCAACTTCATTAGTTTTCATACTACTTCTTTTCAGTAGTTGCGGTTCCAAATTTGAATATTCCATAAAATCTACTTTAAACCCTTACAATATATCCCCATTAACTGCTCTTTTAGAAATTGAAACCGAAAAACCATGCAACGTTACCGTTAAGGTTCTGGGTGAGATTCCTGTAGAACAAACTTTCAATTTTAACGCCTCTGATCTTGAGATTCCGGTAGTTGGTTTATACCCCAATACTTTAAATAGTGTTGTTGTTACAATGGCTTACGAAGGTGGACAAGTTATAGATACTATTGAAATAAAAACAGAAAACACCCCTAGTCATTTTCCTGATATTACCGTCAACAAGCTAAATAGGGATGAAATGGAACCGGGTATGCACGGTTGTGACCTTCATTTTGCAAACAATGGCAAATTCAATTCCGGGCCTATTATTTTTGATGACCAGGGCCAGGTTAGATGGTATCTTGATCTGAGTTTTGCGGGTAAAATGGTTAGTCCATTTCATCGACTTAAGGACGGAACAATATTAATGGTGAGCAGGCATACTATTTATGAATTTGATATGTTGGGCAAACCTCTAAAAGAAACTAAAATAAATGCAAATTATGGTATGCACCATGATGCGCTTGTGTTGCCCGATGGTAATTTACTCGCATGTGTTGGTATTAGAGGACAATTCATAACCCTGGATGGCCAAAAGGTTAAATCTGATAGTGATTTTATCGTTGCTGTTGACCGTAAAAGTGGCAAAATTTTGCGGGTATGGGATTTAGCCAAAAATTTAGATGTCAGTAGAAAAGATCTTAATTTTTTTAGACCAGGAGATTGGTTACATATGAATGGGTTGGCTTTTAATCCAAGTGATAATTCAATTATCGTATCCGGGAAAAACCAGGGATTAATAAAAATTTCCTGGAATGATAATCTGGAATGGATACTGGCGCCACATAAAGGTTGGGGGAAATCTGGCCGGGATGGAGCCGGTTTCGACACCAAACCATTTTTACTAACCGCTGTTGATGCTGAAGGGAAACCATACCGGCGGAGCGTTCAGGATGGCATTGAAAGTGCTGAGGATTTTGACTTTCCCTGGGGATTGCATGCACCATTGTTATTACCCAATGGCAATGTTATGGTATTTGACAACGGTTTCTTCAGGCATTTTGAAGATAATGTCCACTATTCCCGTGCGGTTGAATATAAGATAAATGAAAAGGAAAAAACGGCAGAACAAATATGGCAATATGGCAAGGAAAGAAGGGAGGAATTTTTCTCGACCATTGTTAGTGATGTGGATTATCTGTACAATTCAAATAATGTTCTGGTAACTGCAGGTTATCTAAAAAGAGGGTCAAAATTATCTGCTAAAATCGTTGAAGTAGACTATAAGACAGGGAAAGAGGTTTTTGAAGCAACACTAGATTTGAAAAGTGAAAATGGCAACAAAACTGCTTCTTGGGGTCAAACAGATATTTTATACAGATCTGAACGCATGGAACTTAAGTATTGAGCATTCATATTGCTATAGCACATCAGTTATCTTTGGATTTGATTCTATATTTCCCATAAATTGATTTGTATTTATAAAATTCCTTTCTATATTTGACTCAATGAATAATAGAATAGTCAATACTTGGTGGTGGAATAACTTACGTTTAACGTCGTGAGCTAAGCACCATTGTAGTATTACTATACGAAAAGGCTTGTCTATCACGACAAGCCTTTTTGATTTTTCAGAAATATATAATATCAAATTCTAAATTATTACAGAATATGGCATATGAACTTAAAACATATTATAAAAAGATACTGGCTGATACCATTACCCCTGTCAGCGTATATCTAAAAATTCGTGATAAGTTTCCCAATAGTATACTTTTGGAAAGTAGTGATTACAGGGCAAATGACAATACCTTTTCCTATATCTGTAGCAATCCAATAGCTTCTATCAAAGTAAAGGATGAAAAAATTACACTGTTATTTCCGGATAAATCTGTCAAGGAAATAGCTATAAACGGCAAGAACGATGTCGTAGATATTATACATGATTTCAGTCAAAAGTTTAAAACAGAAACCAATGGCTTTAAATTTATTAATAATGGACTGTTTGGTTACATGTCATATGATGCAGTCAGATACTTTGAAGATATCTCAATTTCAAAAAAAGATGGGGCCCTTGATATTCCAGATATTTATTATGCTGTTTACCAAAATATAATAGCTATTAATCATTTTAAAAATGAAGCCTACATATTTGCCCATTGCTATAACTCAGAGAATAATATTTCTGAAATTGAACAGCTGCTTAATATAAGAAATTTCGCGTCCTACAATTTTAGAAAGGAGGGTTCGGCCTCATCAAACTTAAATGATGAAGATTATAAAGAACATGTAGCACTAGCTAAAAAACACTGTAAAAGGGGTGATGTTTTTCAATTAGTCCTTTCAAGAAGGTTTTCACAAGGGTTTAAAGGCGATGAATTTAATGTTTACCGGGCCCTGCGCTCCATTAATCCATCTCCATATCTGTTTTATTTTGACTATGGAGACTTTAAAATCTTTGGCAGTTCACCTGAAGCTCAATTAATTGTGAAAGATGGAAAGGCAGAAATACATCCAATTGCCGGTACTTTCAAAAGAACAGGCAATGATGAAGAAGATGCATTACTAGCCAAAAAACTGACAGAAGACGAAAAGGAAAATAGTGAACATGTTATGCTTGTAGACCTTGCACGTAACGATCTAAGCCGACATGGGAATTTGGTAAATGTTGAAAATTACAGGGAGGTGCAATTCTTTTCTCATGTTATTCATCTTGTTTCCAAAGTTACAGGTCAAAAGAAAAAAGAAACACCTACTATGAAAGTAGTGGCAGATACGTTCCCGGCAGGTACACTTAGTGGGGCACCAAAGCACATGGCAATGCAACTCATTGAAAAATACGAGACTACTAATAGGGATTACTACGGTGGTGCGATAGGTTTTATGGACTTTAACGGAGATTTTAATCACGCTATAATGATCCGTACATTTTTAAGTAAGAATCACCAACTTCACTTTCAGGCGGGAGCGGGGTTGGTAGCTGCCTCTGAGCCGGAAAAAGAGCTACAGGAAACATATAATAAATTGGGAGCTCTTAACAAAGCCCTGGAAATTGCAGAAACTATCTGAAAAGGATAATAACTAAGTCATGAACAGAATACTGGTAATAGATAATTACGATAGCTTTACATATAACCTGGTGCATTATCTTGAGGATTTGGGTTGTGAGGTGGTTGTTAAGCGTAATGACCAACTAAAGTTAGAGGAAGTAGATGAGTTTGAGAAAATAGTTCTTTCACCAGGTCCGGGAATTCCTGATGAAGCAGGGCTTCTTAAAGAAATAATTGCAAAATATGCCCCAACTAAAAGCATATTTGGAGTATGTCTTGGACAACAGGCTATTGGAGAAGTTTTTGGTGGCAATTTGATAAATTTAGACGAAGTATATCATGGGATAGCCACAAAAATAAACCTTGAAAAAGAAGAACCATTATTTGAAGGGCTGCCGGGAGAAATTGTAGTAGGCAGATATCATTCCTGGGTTGTTGATCCGGAACTACCCGATGTCCTTGTGGCCACTTCATTCGATGAAAATGGACAATTGATGTCTTTGAGGCATAAATCTTATGACGTTTGTGCCGTTCAGTTTCATCCCGAATCCGTACTAACTCCGAAAGGCAAGCAAATTCTTGAAAATTGGCTGAAGAACTAATTAAACTCTTTGTGATTCATTATAAACATAGCACAAATGAAAGAGATTCTAAATAAATTGATTAATCATGACATGCTCTCCAAGGAGGATGCCAAGCAGGTATTAGTAAATATTGCAAAAGGTACTTATAATAATAGTCAGATTGCGGCATTTCTTACAGTGTACATGATGCGCAGTATTACCATTGAAGAGTTGGAAGGGTTTCGGGACGCGCTTCTGGAGCTATGCCTGGCTATAGATTTGTCTGAATACAATCCAATTGATTTGTGCGGAACGGGTGGTGACGGCAAGGATACCTTTAATATTTCTACGCTGGCATCCTTCGTTACTGCAGGAGCCGGAATTAAAGTAACCAAACATGGCAATTACGGAGTATCGTCTACCTGCGGGAGCAGTAATGTTATGGAATTTTTAGGTGTAAAATTCAGTAATGATGTGGATTTTCTTAGAAAGTCAATAGACGAAGCCGGGATATGTGTATTACACGCTCCATTGTTTCATCCTGCTATGAAAAATGTGGCACCAATACGCCGGGAACTCGCAGTGAAGACTTTTTTCAATATGCTGGGACCCATGGTGAATCCTGCTTTTCCTAAAAATCAAATAGTTGGTGTTTTTAATTTGGAATTGGCACGTATGTATGGGTATCTCTATCAGAACACGGATAAAAAATATACGGTTCTTCACGCACTTGACGGGTATGATGAGATTTCATTGACAGGTAGTACCAAAACTATTTCCAATAATACTGAGGCTATTCTAAACCCTTCAGATTTTGGGGTAGAAAGTGTAATGGAAAGCGAAATAGAAGGAGGTGAAAGTATTGACAAATCTGCTCAGATATTTATGGATATTTTGCAAGGTAAAGGCACAGAAGCACAAAACAATGTGGTCTGTGCAAATGCAGGGGTAGCTATCGCCACAGTTCTGGATATTAGTCCAAAAGAAGGATTTGAAAAAGCTAAAGAATCTCTCCTAAACAGAAATGGCCTTAATGCCCTAAAAAAACTCCAGCAATTAAGTCACTGATGGATATATTAGAAAAAATAGTTGTTGATAAGAAAAGAGAATTACACCTTAAAAAAACTGTAATCCCTCTTAAGGAATTGGAGGCATCATTCCTCTTCCAACGAGAAACTCAATCCCTTGCTAATTCATTGAGAAATAGTAAAAACGGGATTATTGCTGAGCACAAAAGGAGGTCTCCTTCCAAATCTGTGATCAATCAGAATGAAAGTGTGCAGGATATTGCCATAGGCTATATGAATGCTGGTGCCAGTGGAATGTCCGTATTAACAGATGCAAAATATTTTGGAGGATCTCTGGACGATTTAATATTAGCCCGGGCAGCAGTAGATTTTCCGCTACTAAGAAAGGAATTTATCATAGACGAATACCAAGTCATAGAAGCGCGCGCTCATGGAGCTGATACCATTTTACTTATTGCTGCTATTTTGACAAGAAAACAAATAAAAGTTTTATCAGAATTAGCAAAAAGTTTGGGAATGGATGTATTACTGGAAATTCATAATGAAGAAGAGTTGGCTAAATCAATAATGCCCAGTTTGGATTTACTGGGAGTAAATAATCGAAACCTTAAAACCTTCAAAGTAGACTTAGAAACCAGCATATCTCTTTCGCAACAAATCCCTAATGAATTTGTAAAGGTATCGGAAAGTGGTATTAGCTCTGTTAAAGCGATTAAATTGCTAAGAGAAATGGGTTACCAGGGTTTCTTAATTGGTGAAAACTTTATGAAAACATCAAACCCAGGTGAGAGTGCCCGGGAATTTATAAACCAGATGCAGAGATGAAATTAAAGATCTGTGGAATGAAGCTTAATATTGGGGAGGTTGCGGCATTGCAGCCAGATTACCTTGGATTTATCTTTTGGGAGCCTTCCAAGCGCTTTTTTGACGGATCTATTCCTGAATTGAATAAGACAATTAGTAAAGTTGGGGTTTTTGTTGATGCTAATATTGATGAAATTATAGGTCATACCAAAAGATTTTCATTAAATGCGATACAATTACATGGGGATGAATCGCCTGAATTCTGTACAAAACTTAAAGAACAATTTGAAAAGCAAAATATCAAAATTGATATTCTCAAGGTATTTAGTATAAAAGACAGTTTTGATTTTTCACAACTTGGGCCATTTGAGAATTCCGCTGACTTCTTTTTATTTGATACAAAGGGTAAATTACCCGGTGGCAATGGATATCAATTTAACTGGGAAGTACTAAAAGGATATCCATCTAAAAAACCCTATTTCCTTAGTGGAGGAATTGGGCCTGAGGAACTCGATAGTGTTTTGGAATTTCTTCAAAAAGAAGAATCTAAATATTGCCATGCTATCGATGTCAACAGTAAATTTGAAATAGCTCCTGGCCTGAAGGATATAGATAAATTAAAGGAATTTAAAAATCGGTTGTTTGAAACCAAATCATAAAAATATAAGCATATGACTTACAATGCTGATGAAAAAGGCTATTACGGACAGTTTGGAGGGGCATTTATCCCGGAAATGCTGTACCCGAATACTGAAGAGCTTCGGCAAAACTATCTTCAGATTATGGAGGAACCCTCTTTCAAAAAAGAATTCCATTCATTATTAAAAGACTATGTAGGAAGGCCTACACCGCTCTATTTTGCCAATCGCCTTTCAGATAAGTATAAAACGAAAATTTACCTGAAAAGAGAAGATTTATGTCATACAGGTGCCCATAAGGTCAATAATACCATTGGGCAAATATTAATGGCCAAAAGACTGGGTAAAACAAGAATCATCGCAGAAACAGGAGCCGGACAGCACGGGGTAGCTACCGCTAC
>JABDPH010000036.1 GCA_013042925.1 Eudoraea sp. | reverse complement strand
TAGAAAACCTAACGAAAATCAATTAAGAAGACTAAGAAAACTTAAACCAGAATTAGCCAAACCTATCGGAAATAGTAATCCTATTGATCCAAATCTATCTGAAGGCGCTTTGGTAAATCATACACGTTTTGGCCGTGGCAAAGTATTGCGAATTGAAGGAGCAGGCAACGACAAGAAGGCAGAAATAAAATTTGAAAAAGGAGATGTAAAAAAGTTGCTGCTTCGATTTGCTAAACTTGAAATAATTGATAATTAATTGAGACACATTTATTAATCACTTTGAAGGGAGAATTTGTCCAATCGAAGATATATTTGCCATCGCATGATTATTTCATATTATATTTGGATTGTATATTAAATTAATTTGCGCAATGTATAAGAAGATCTCAATCATTTTTTTGGTTTTATTAATAGGATGCAGTAAGAGTACTCCGCAAGAAGAAGATCAGGGAGAGGTATCCGGACCTGTAGATATTGGTGATGTGCAGGATGTTAATGCACCTGACTATTGGGATAAGGCAGTTTTGGTTTGGCAAGACGAATTTGATGGAAATTCGTTATCCGAGGAGAATTGGGTTTCCGAAACGGGGGCCAATGGTTGGGGCAATAATGAACTTCAGAATTATACCGAAGACGAAAATGTACTGGTAAGTGACGGAACACTAAAAATAATAGCAAAGAAAATAGAATTGGGTCCTGGAACTGTTGGTTATACTTCTGCAAGACTAAACAGTACATCCAGTTTTAAATATGGCAGAATGGAGATCAGGGCAAAAATACCAGATCATATGGGCAATGGTTTATGGCCGGCACTATGGATGCTGGGTTCTAACATTCAAACAGCGGGATGGCCGGCATGTGGTGAAATAGATATCATGGAGTACGTAAGCTATGAGCCCAATCGAGTGCATTTTTCCATTCACAGTGTTGCTAACAATCATAAAGATGGAACCCAGGTTACTTCCGGTCCGGTATTATTGGAAACTATAGAAGAAGAATTTCATAATTATGGAATTCTATGGACAGACAAATACCTGAAATTTTACATAGACGATATAGATAATATTAAACTTCTATTTCCTCGCCCAGCTGTTACAAATTCAGAGAATTGGCCTTTTTCAGGATCATTCTACTTTTTAATGAACATTGCTGTTGGAGGTGATTGGGGAGGTCTAGAAGGTGTTGATGATAACATTTTTCCGGCAATTATGGAGGTCGACTATGTAAGGGTTTATCAGGTTAAATAAAAATCCTATTTGTTATCTGCAAAGAATAGTTATGATTCCTCCAAATATTCAATAAGAAAATGGCCGAATTCATTAAGATTTATGAGCAGAATCCTAATCCCAAAGAAATAGACAAGGTTGTATCTATCCTGCAAAAAGGGGGTTTAATTATATACCCAACGGATACAGTTTATGGCCTGGGTTGCGATATTACCAATACAAAGGCCATGGAAAAAATTGCCCGAATAAAGGGAATTAAACTCGAAAAGGCTTACTGGTCATTTGTTTGTGCAGATCTCAGCAATCTTTCAGATTATGTCCGGCAACTAGACACACCTACATTTAAGATTCTTAAAAGAGCCCTTCCCGGTCCTTACACTTTTGTGTTACCAGGGAGTAGTAAATTGCCTAAGGTATTTAAGAAAAGAAAGACTGTAGGAATAAGGGTTCCGGATAATAATATTGCAAGGGCCCTGGTAAAAGGCCTGGGCAATCCCATTATATCCACCTCCATTAGAGATGAAGATGAGCTTTTGGAGTATACTACAGACCCCGAATTGATCTTTGAAAAATGGCATAATTTGGTAGATGTAGTTGTTGACGGTGGGTATGGAGGCAATTTGGGCTCCACAGTTATAGATCTGTCGGGAGATGATCCAGAAGTACTTCGGACGGGGAAAGGAGATCCGGATATTGTATAATAAAAAAACCGCGGTTATTCACCGCGGTTTTTTTTAAGATTATTCAAAGATTAGTCGTTAATGGCAGGATCTTTCATGCCTTCCTCGATCATGCTATAGAACTGATCAAGTTTGGGAAGAACAACGATTCTCGTCCTTCTGTTCTTAGCCTTATTTGTTGGAGAAAGTGGAATATACTCTGATCTACCTGCAGCCGTCATTCTCTTCGGATCTACACCATAGTCGTTCTGTAAAACACGTACAACGGCAGTTGATCTTTTAACACTCAAATCCCAATTGTCTAACAGAACACCTTTTCTGTAAGGAACATCATCAGTATGTCCTTCAACCATAAATTCAAAGTCGGGTTTGTTGTTAACAACCTTAGCAACTTTACCTAAGACTTCTTTAGCTCTTGTGGTAATATTATAACTACCACTGCTGAATAATAATTTGTCAGATATTGAAACAAAAACTACACCCTTCTCAACGCTTATTTCTATATCCTCATCATCGAGGTTGCCAAGTACTCCTTTTAAACTTTGAACCAATGCCAGATTAACAGAATCTCTCCTGGTTATGGCGTTCTGCAACTTACGTATAGTAAGATCTTTTTCCTGAAGGCTTTCCAAAGACTTCTCAAGGTTTTCTGCACCCTTCGTTGTCAGGGTTGTTAAGTTACCCATGTTATTAATAAGTTCCTGATTGTTTGCTTTCAGAAATGCATTTTGATCTTCTAATGTTTGTAATCTTGCATCTGCAGTTGCCTTTTCTTCAAGACAGGAGTTCAATTTAACTGTTGCAGAGTTTAACAGATCCTGTGTTTCTTTTTGTTTAGTTTCTAGTTCTGCATATTTCTTTTGCGATACGCAAGAGGATAAAAGAACCGCCATTCCTAAAAAGCCTAGAATAAGTTTTTTCATAATAATGTTTATATAAATTAATTATTTGTTTAAATCATCTATCACCTAATACAAGGTAAAATTATAACATTTGATTTCCTTTAATTTTCAAAATTAGTTAATCTTTTACTAAAATGTTAAAATTCTTTACATGATCTACGAAATAGGACCATACTATGGATTTTGTTGCGTAGTACATTGTGATAAAATTGGCTTTTTCCCTTTTCCTGTACATTTTACCAAAATGTCTGTAATAACTTAAATGGGCCCTGATTACCGCCAAACCGTGAGCAGGTTTAAGCTGTAAAATAAATCGAATAGCCGCAATGCCGTCCAAAAGAAGACGCACAAAAATTATGGGAAATGCTTTTTTACGGGGAAGATTTTTAGTTATTGAATAAAGAGAGTTTCTAAAATTTAAATAGGTTTTTTTTGGGTTCATATTACTAAGTGTTGAACCTCCCAGATGGTAAACATGAGATGCTCCAACATAGTAAATCTTTAGTCCTTTATTTTGAGCCCGCCAACATAGATCAACCTCTTCCTGATGAGCAAAATAATCCTCATCAAATCCGCCCAGGCTATGGAATACTTCACTTTTAACAAACATACAGGCACCTGTTGCCCAGAAAATTTCTCTGGTATCATCATACTGTCCTTCGTCTTTCTCAATGGCTTGAAAAATGCGCCCCCTGCAGAATGGGTATCCAAATTGATCTAAAAATCCACCGCAAGCTCCAGCATATTCAAAATATTCCTTGCGTAATAGGTCAAGAATTTTAGGCTGAATTATGGAAGCCTCGGGAAGCTTTAGAAATGCTTCTTTTATGGGTTCCAACCAGCCGGGTGTAACTTGCACATCTGAATTTAAAAGACAATAAATATCTGCATCAACCTTTTTTAAAGCATCATTGTAGCCTTTTGCAAATCCATAATTAGAACTATTTTGAAGCAGTTTTACGTTAGGAAAGTTTTCTTGTACAAAAGCCACAGAACTGTCCGTAGAGGCGTTATCAGCTACATATATGTCTGCGTCACCGGAATATTTCACCACCAGCGGCAAGTATCTCTCCAGGAGGGCTTCTCCATTCCAATTAAGTATTACGATTGCAAATTTCAAAACGGTTGCAAATTAACGGCTAAAATCAGGAATTTGCCTTAAAAAAGAATATTTTTCTTGCTCATAGCTCATTTTGCAATAAAAATGATCCAAACCATTGGTTACCATAAGGTAATCTGCCTGCATTTTTAAATTATAGCGTGCAATCTGATCAAAAACAGCTTGTGAGATTTTGATATTCGGTGATTTACATTCAACTAAAATGTGGATGCTGCCATCGGTGTTGAAAACTACTATATCATATCTTTTTTTTAAACCCTTTAATGACAAGGTTTTTTCAACATTAATTAAAGAGACGGGATATTTCTTATCTATATTAAGAAAATGAATTACGTGCTGTCGAACCCATTCTTCGGGCTGTAGACTTACAAACTTTTTGCGTATAATATCAAAAATCTGCTGCTTATTTTCGCTACTTTTGAATCTGAACCGGTAGCGGGGAAAGTTGAGAGATAACATAAAACAAATTTGGTAATTTTTTTTGGATGGAAGAAGTAAAGCAAATTGTAAATAACATCCGAAACGGTATCATATGCCCTATATATTTTTTAATGGGCGATGAGCCTTATTATATTGATAAAATAGCTCAGTTTATCAGTGATAATGTTCTAACTGAGGAAGAGAAAGGGTTTAATCAAATGGTGTTATATGGTAAGGAAACATCATTGGATCAGGTTTTGGCGAATGCTAAGAGATATCCCATGATGGCAGAAAGACAAGTTGTTATTGTGAAAGAGGCACAGCATTTATCAAGAAATATTGAAGATTTATACTCTTATGCCGAAAACCCCCAAACTTCAACGGTACTGGTATTTTGTTATAAATATAAAAAGCTGGACAAACGGAAAAAGTTGCACAAAACTCTTCTTGCTAATGGAAGTGTAGTTTTCGAAAGCAAAAAACTATATGAAAATCAGGTTTCAGATTGGATAAGACTGACATTAAAACATAAGGGCTATGCGATTTCCCACAAAGCTGCAATTTTGTTAGTGGAGTACCTGGGAACAGATCTTAGCAGGATTAATAACGAACTGGAGAAATTACAATTGGTACTTCCAGATAAAACCGAAATCGATCCCGATCTCATTGAAAAACACATAGGGATAAGCAAGGACTATAATAATTTTGAATTAAAAAAAGCCATCGGAGAAAGAAATGTTGTAAAAGCAACCAGGATAATCAATTATTTTGCTCAAAATCCTAAAGATAATCCCTTTGTTGTTACTGTTAGCATCCTTCATAATTTTTTCACACAGCTGCTGCAGTATCATGGATTATCGGACCATTCTCCCAAAAATGTATCTTCCGCCCTGCGAATTAATCCTTATTTTGTTGGTGAGTTTCAGACTGCTTCCAGAAACTATCCAATGAAGAGGGTTAGTAGTATTATTACATATTTAAGAGAACTGGACTTAAAAGGAAAAGGGGTAGGGGCTTATAATATTTCTCAGGCTGATCTTCTTAAAGAACTACTTGTAAAGATAATTTAGATAAATTATTTTTTGTCTATACTATAGCGCCCGGGTCCAAGTAGCATTATAACAACAAAAACGGCTAAATACATAAGTGCGAGTTCTTTTTTGCCAAAAGGATCTGCACCATGAACGATAAAGGCTGCCACGGCCATAACAATTACTATAGGCAAGGAAGCCCAACGAGTTTTGAAACCAATAATAACAAGAATTGGACAGATGACTTCCCCAATCGTTGTAAGAAAGAGAGAAGGAGTAGGGCCTATACCTATTGGGTCTGCAAATTGAAAATCTCCACCTAAAAGTTTCTGTAATTTGGGAATGCCATGAGACAATAGAAAAGCAGAAGGCAGAATTCGAAGTACTGCCAAACCAATATCATTTTTTAGCTTTTTAGTCATTCATTTTAAGATTGGAGAATCTAAAATAAGCTTTTTTTACCAACTTTTGGTCATCTGGTTTAGATAGTTCAACTTTTTCCAGATTCCTTTAATCATGGATTAGGAGTTAAATTCAGAAAAAAGGATTCCTCGAAGTCTATTTTTCTGAAACTCTTTTATAGCGATATCTGTTTCGCAAAATCTTTTGTTCAGCATTCAGATAATCCACTTTTTTTTCTACTGTGTATTCGTTTTCGCTTATAGTATAAGTTTTATAGATCACTGCAGATTTATTGTTGTCCTTACCACGATATTTTGTTACCAGCTTCATAGTTCCCAATTCCAGCGTTTTTTCAATAATCTCTTCATCATCTAAATATGATCCGTTTCTCTTTATTTTGATACTTTCTTTGGAATTTGCTTTAGGTTCATCCGGATATTGAATATTCATCAGGATCTTATTTCCTTCAATTAAAATTTGCATTTTAGTCCTTAGTGTTACTTCTTTTTCATTTCCATAATTAATATACATCAGACTTCCGGACCATTGGCTATTATCCAGGATTTCAAAATCAGAAATCGTAACTCTAGGTTGTCCGAAAGAGGACGAGGCTACTAAAATGCAGAGTACTAAAAAGGATAGAAATTTCATGATTGCCAGAGAATTAGTCAATGGTTTTTAATTAAATTAATTTCAAATTTAGAGAATTAAAGATCTATAAATTCGCGTACAAAATGTTAATTGAGGTTATCTTTTAACGGAGTTTAGGATATTCAGTAGGATTCGCCTCATGCATTATATGATATACCCTTTCAAATATATCCTCTGCATTTGGTTTAGAAAAATAGTCTCCATCTGAAGCATACGCTGGTCTGTGAGCCTGTGCGGTAAGGGTTTGAGGAGCACTGTCCAGATATTTATATGCCCCCTGGCGCTCTATAATATCCTGCATCAGATAAGCCGCACATCCTCCCGGGACATCTTCATCGATGATTAAGAGTCTGTTGGTTTTTTTAATACTGGTCAATACAGAATTACTAAGGTCAAAAGGGAGTAATGACTGTGCATCAATTACTTCGGCATCAATCCCTACTTCTTTTAACTCCTGCGCTACGTTTACAACAATTCGCAGTGTAGAACCGTAAGACAAAAGTGTAATATCTGTACCTTCTTTAACAATTTCAACCACTCCGATGGGAGTGGTAATTTCGCCCAAGTTACTTGGTTTGTCTTCCTTAAGCCTATACCCATTTAAACTTTCTATTATAAGCGCAGGTTCATCACTCTTCATCAGCGTATTGTAAAAACCGGCTGCTTTGGTCATATTCCTTGGAGCCAGGATATAGATTCCTCTTAGTAAGTGAATAATGCCACCCATTTGTGAACCAGAGTGCCAAATACCTTCTAAACGATGGCCACGGGTTCTAATAATCAGAGGTGCTTTTTGTTTGCCTACTGTACGGTAAAGTAATGTTGCCAGGTCATCACTAAGAGTTTGCAGGCC
>JABDPH010000035.1 GCA_013042925.1 Eudoraea sp. | reverse complement strand
CATAGATATCGTATTTACCGAACGTACCGGGCATGTCTGAGGCAAAAAATAATCGTTTGCCGTCATGTGATACTGTAGGGTGCATGCTGGAGTAATATTTAGGAGATAATGCTATTTCTTTAATATTTTTCCATTGCCCATTTATCTTTTCTGCCCTGTAGATTTTATGAACCAATTGCTTTTTGGAGAAAACACCATACTTGGGCTGTATATAACTGGCTTTGCTAAAATAAGCAGTGTTGCCATCGGCCGTTACAGTAATTGGAGTTTTATAGGCGTTTTTGTAATTAAATGTTTTATCATTTAAAGCTGCCACATCGTTTTCCCCTAATACCTTTTGAGCGAGATCTGTCAGGGATTCATTGACATTGTTTGGAAGTTCCTTTACAGGCGTGTCCTTAGCTGCTACTGAATTATTTACACGGTATTCGGCCTTAATTTGGGCTAACCAGTCTTTATCATCAATTGTACCGGCTATTACTGATCCGGAAACCTTTTGCAGAGCATATTGATAACGTTCAGAGCAACCAGAGTTGAGAATGCCATCTTCACTAATCGCTATCAGCTTTTTATACCAAAAAACCGCAGTTTCATAGTTCTGACTTAAGAAGTTGGCATTCCCCAAATCTTCATAAATTTCATTTTCGGCATATCCTAAATTTAATAGTTCCTGGTAATTACTAGCCCGTTTATTGGCTTCATAAATTTCAGGACTAACAGAATTGGAAATCTTAGGATTCTGCGAATACGATGAATAGCAAAAAAACGTTATTATACATCCTAAAGCTACTTTGTAGGTTAAAGTATTCTTCATAGGTCAAGATATTGGGTTATTATTGAAACCAAAGATCACAAAATGTTTTGAGCCATGACCTAGCAAAAATTCATAGGTTTTCGATAAATCGATTCATTTATCGGATGAATGGGATAGTAATTGTGGTAGTATTTCTAATTAAAAAAACGTCTTAAGTCCTGTTATTATTGAGGTAAGGTACTTTCTCGATCTAAAAAGACATCATTGTTCATTTTTTTGAAAAAAAATTCTTGAAATCTGTTAAATTTTGAAGAATTAAGGAAAATATCATCTTTTTTGACATGAACTTTGATTCAATGTTGCAGCAATCTATATGAAATATTTAAGTAGATAAATGTATTAGAAGCCAGACTTTTTTTGGTTATATATGTTTTATTCCTTAATTAACTTTGGTAAGAATATAAAAGATAGTAATTAATGAAACTTGCATATCTTTAAAAAAATACATCTCTGGAGAATAACTTCATTTAATGGATAATATTGTTAACAGTTAAAGCAATTAGACGAAATTAACTTTTCTTACGTGTTGCCCGGTGATGTTGTAGCATTCCCTTTAGGCTCTTAAGATATTCCCTTAATGCAGCTTCATCAACATTAGGATGACCCGAAGTTGGAATTGTCATTGGATCTTCTTCTAAAAACTGGTAAAGCTCAGGATATTCCGTCTCCATAGTAGTAGTGATTTCCATAATTTCCTTTAAAACAGAGTGTAGTTTCTTCATAGAATATCATATTTCTATAAATCTAAGTCATTTGTTATTTGTAGCATATGATTCCTGTCATTATTAAATCAGCCAGGGGGGATGACCTTGATCATTGCCGTCCTGAAACAATTTCCTTTCTTTTGAAATACCATTTAAAGCTAAATACCATGAAAAAAATACTGGGTTTATTAATGCTGATGTTTTCCACACTCGCCATGGGACAACACACAGCCGATAAAAGAATATTGATCTCGGAACATCAACCAGATGATATCTATCTGGCAGGGAACACCATAAGAATAAATGCCATAGTTGAAGGTGATGTAGTTGCCGCCGGAAGAAAAATTACCGTTACAGACAGCGTGCAGGAAGATCTTATTGCGACAGGTGCAGATATTACTATAAGAGGCGCGGTAAAAGATGATATACGGGCAGCAGGGGGAAGGTTAATCATTGATTCTGAAATTGGTGATGATGTAATTTTGGCAGGAGGGGATGTAACTATCACTGAAGATGCTGTAATATATGGTAGTCTTATCAACTTTTCCGGAAATATTGAAATGAACGGTGAAGTTAAAGGGATGCTTAAGTCTTATTCCGGCGAACTTGTACTCAATGGAAAAGTAGGGGAAGAAGCATACCTGAAGGGAGGGAAAATTTTTATTAACGGTGAAATTTCAGGTGCCTCGTAAATAGCAGCTGAAGACATCATAATTGGCGATAATGCCAGATTTCTAAGTGATGTGGAGTATTGGTCTGAAGACTCTGAAATTAATTTTAATAATTCTCTAATAAACTCAAAAGCTTCCTATAATGAAGGCCTTATACCCACAAAAGAACCTTTTCCCTGGGAGGGATTTGGTGCGGTCGCATTTGGGCTTTGGGTCTTTTATGTCATTTCAGCATTTTTAATTTTAGTCTTGCTGAACTGGGCTTTCAATGATTTTTTCGCAAATACAGTCGCCAATTTAGACAAAGAACTGTTGAATAGTTTTGTTTATGGATTGATCTATCTATTAGGTATGCCCTTGCTCATTGTACTTACATTTATTCTAGTAGTTGGTATTCCTATTGGCCTGTTTCTGCTTGTATTATACATTTTCAGTATTTTATTTGGGCATTTAATAGCAGCCTTATTGATGGCCCACTATTTAAATAAAGACAGGAATTGGAATTTCTGGACTATAGTATTCGTATCAATAGGAATAGCTATTGTACTTCGTTTACTAACCTTGATACCCTTCCTGGGTGGCTTAGTTTCTATAGTAGTAATTGCCATCGCTTACGGATTATTCTTTCTGCTTTACTTACAAAAGAGGAAAAACAAACTTAAAATAGCGCGATAATGTTGTTAAAAGAAGAACATATATCAATAGATATCCCTGTAAAAAAAGTCGTTTTAAAAGGAAATCTCTCAGTGCCCGACAATGCCAAAGCTTTAGTGCTTTTCTCCCACGGTAGCGGCAGTAGCAGGTTGAGTCCCAGAAATAATTATGTGGCAGGGGTACTGCAAAAAGAGGGGTTAGGTACCCTTTTGTTCGATCTTCTAACAGAGGAAGAAGATCGGCTTTACAAAACCCGCTTCAATATCAACCTGTTAACCCAAAGACTAATTGCCGTAACAGAATGGATAAAAACCCAGAAGGAAACCAAAGGGCTTCAATTAGCTTATTTTGGAGCAAGTACCGGAGCTGCATCTGCACTAAGTGCTGCCGCATATTTTGGTGATGACATTGGTGCCGTGGTCTCCCGGGGAGGTAGGCCAGATCTTGCTATGTCCGAGTTGCACGAGGTAACCGCACCCACACTTTTTATTGTTGGTGGATGGGATAAAGTGGTAATTGGACTAAATCAAAAAGCCTATGACAAATTGAGATGTGAACGGAAACTTGAAATTATCCCGAGAGCTACGCATCTTTTTGAAGAAGAGGGCAAATTAGAGGAAGTAGCGGCTTTATCTGCAAAATGGTTTACAAATCATCTACAAATAAAATAGACGAAAAATGTTCAAAGATAGAATTGAGGCAGGAATACAGTTGGCAGATGAGTTACTACCTTATAAGGATCAAAACGCAGTGGTTTTGGCTATACCCAGAGGTGGATTACCTTTGGGCGCCCTGGTCGCAAAAACCCTGAACGCCCCTTTAGATGTTGCATTGTCTAAAAAAATTGGACATCCATATAACAGGGAATATGCCATTGGCGCTGTAAGCATGGATCAAATTGTTCTGAATGATGTTGCCGGAGTCCATACCCGTTATATTGAAGAAGAAACTACTCGCATTAGGGAAAAATTAAAGAAAAGATATCAGCAATACTATAAAAAACGCAAACCACAGGAATTAAAAGATAAGATTGTAATAATTATTGATGATGGAATTGCTACAGGCAATACAATTAGGGTAACCGCAGAAATGGTCAAGGCTCATGAACCAAAAAAAGTGATCGTAGCTATTCCTGTGGCTCCTCCTTCGGCAATTAAAAGTCTGGAAGCCTCAGCCTTTGTTGACGAGGTAATTTGTTTGTATACCCCATACGATTTTATGGCTGTTGGTCAGTTTTATGAATACTTTGATCAGGTCTCAGATAAAGAAGCCATAAATTTGTTACAGGAAAGCAACAAATACAAACAGCATTAGCCTTTTATAACCCCCAGTGGTCTGAGTTTTGCAACTTTCTTTGCTATTCCTGAGGCACTAACGGTATCCACGACAAGTTCTATATCCTTATAAGCAATTGGTGCTTCCTCAGCAATTCCCCTGTAGGATCCCTCCACCAAAATACCTATTTCTTGTAGTTGTTTTTTTAAGACCGGTGCATTCACTACTTTTTTGGCAGCAGTTCTGGATAAGTTTCTTCCTGCTCCATGGCAACAAGATCCGAAAGTAAGTTCATGACTTTTGGAGGTGCCCGCCAGTACATAAGAGAAAGTACCCATGCTGCCGGGTATTATTACGGGCTGTCCTGCATCAATATATTTTTTGGGCAGTTCATCAAAACCTGGTCCAAACGCACGGGTGGCTCCTTTTCTGTGTACAATAACTTTATGTAGTTCATTGTTAATCCTATGAGTTTCAATTTTTGCAATATTATGGGCCACGTCATAGACTAGTTTTAAGGCACTGTTTTCTTTGCCGAAGATTCTTGCCCATGCATTCCGGGCTTCCCAGGTAATTAACTGTCTGTTACACCAGGCATAATTTGCCGCTGCGCACATCGCCTTAAAATAGTTTTGTCCCTCCGGAGAATCGAAAGGAACACAGGCCAGCTCACGATCGGGCATTTTCACATCATACTTGGCCATGGCAGTCATCATTAAACGAATATAATCCGTTGCAACCTGATGACCCAGCCCCCGGGATCCTGTGTGAATCATTACAGTTACCTGACCTTTTTTTAAACCGTAGGTTTTGGCAATACTATCATCAAAAATTTCAGTGACATAGCTTACTTCTACAAAATGATTTCCCGAACCAATGGTGCCCAACTGATCATATCCCCGATTTTTGGCCATTGCAGAAACTGCCTCGGGTGAGGCATCCGCTAATTTCCCTTTACTTTCAATATATTCAAGGTCTTCTAGGGTTCCATAACCATGTTCCACAGCCCATTCGGCACCCATTCCCAGTACATTTTCCATTTCCTCCTGAGAAAGTCTAATTGTGCCACCTTTGCCAAGTCCTGTAGGGATTTCTTTATTCAATTCATTAACTAAATCTTCCAGTTTATCTTTTACATCCCCTATTTGCAGTTGGGAACTTAGCAGCCGAACTCCACAATTAATATCATAGCCTATTCCCCCGGGCGAAATTGCTCCGGTAGGATGAGACGTGGCAGCTACACCACCTATTGGGAAACCATATCCTTCATGAACATCGGGCATTACCAGGGATGCTTTTTTGATACCAGGAAGGCAGGCCACATTTACCAATTGGTTTAAAGATCTGTCTTCCATGATATCGTCCAATAGTATTTCATTAGCCAGAATCCAGGCCGGTACACGCATATTATTTCGAAAAGATTTCGGAATTTCCCATAGGAAATCCTCAATTTTCAGAATATCTTTTTTTTCAACTTTCTTCATCTATATATCAAAGATTATATGCGTTTCCCAATTATTTTGGTCATTCCTTTTAACACGGGCTTCATGGTAAGTAACTCCTTTTATTTCCCTGTCGAAATGATCAAACCAAATGCCATATAACTGAGCTTCTACCTTGTTTTTTGTTAGTTCTGAGAAGTAAACACTACAAAAAAGAGTTTTCTGAATATTGGAGAGCGACAATACTTCCGATAAAAAATCAATTAATAAACTGGTACAGTCATTAGCTGAAACAACAACCTGCACGGAACAGTCATAATGACTAATGGTCTTACAGCCACCTTCCTTCAGAATATCGCACATTGCTTCCAGACTATTCGTAAAAAGTTCTCGTAGTGTACGACCACTGACTTCAATTTCAACATCGGCGGTATGTTTCAGCAAATGGCTCATTTCTTAATCGCTTTGACTGTAATAAATGAACCTTCTCCGTGCCCTTTCTTTGGAACCTGAACTTCCTCGATCTCTTCCATGTTTCCAAATAGGGTCTGATTGAATACCAAATCCTTGAATCCAGAACTTTTAAGTTCCTTGGTTAATCGATCTACAGTGTAAAACCTGGCATTTCCGTAGAAATTACTTTGGTTCTTTTTGTCTATATATTGTTTTGCTACACTACGCTCTTTATCCAAAAACCCGATGATAATAGCTCCATTGGGCTTAAGTACCCTATGTGCTTCTCGTAAGGCTCTTTTTATATCGGTTAGAAAACAGACTGTGACAAAAAGGACAAAATCGAATTGTAATGCGGCATAGGGCAGATGTTCCGCAGTTCCTTCCATAATTTCAATACCTCTTTTAATGGCTTTTGCAGCCATTTCCCTCGATGGTTCTATACCTTCCTTAATTCCTAATGGTTTTGAAAATCTCCCGGTACCAAGTCCAACTTCTATACCGCTAATGTTTTGAGGCAGTTCCAAAAACTGTTCCTGAAGGGC
>JABDPH010000189.1 GCA_013042925.1 Eudoraea sp. | reverse complement strand
TTATAGCCATTATCGGATATTTACTTGTACTAACAACTGATATGTATTTTGCAATTACGGGATTTGCCCTAACCGGTCTCGGTTTTTCCGTCATTGTTCCGGAATTATTCAGAATAGGGGGTAACGTAAAAGGAGTAGAATCTTCCCAGGGTGTAGCTTTTATTGCCGGAACAGGATATTCTGGTTTTCTTGTTGGGCCGGTTATTTTAGGTTTTATAGCCGAACAATTCTCATTGAGTATAAGTTTTATTAGTCTAATGATTTGTTCTGTTGCAGTTTTAGGCGCAACTTTCCTCTTGAAAAGAAAACAACCGGATAAAGGCTAGTGACGAGTTATTTTACCTGAATATTTGTAAAATACAATTTAAAATTCCCTTCCGCATTTTTATGGCCCTTTGAAAGATTCAATCCATTTAATTCTGAATATTCTTCCCATGTGGTTGAAAGATTGGCCTCTTTCTGGTTTGCTTTGCGAAATGTCCATTCCTTAATTATATAATCATTTTCAAAATAAAAATCATACGCATCGCCCGGGGTATAACCTCCTTCACCGGTATAAACTATGGTTAGTTTTTGCATCAAGGTTTTTGAAATTGGAGCTTCTGCCTTTTCTGATACTTCATAGCTGAAACTGCCATTATCCCACACCAGGTTAAAAGGTGCTAAAAACCAATATTTATCATTGATGAAGCCGGCATCAACTTTGGCTGTTGTACTGTCTATCTCACTACGGTTATAGAGGACAGTGTCTGTTTCAGATATTCCTGTAACCTCATTTTTCCTGATATTCCATATCCAACTCCTCTCATAATGTGTGGTATCGCGGTCTACATTAAAAGTAAACTTTATCTCTTCTACATTTTTCCAATTCTTTATGCCATGAGCATACGCTATTTTTTCCGGGACGGTTTGTTCAATATTTTTTGAATTGGTATCTTTTTTTTGTTCTGTTTTGCAACCAAAAAGAAGCACCAATGTAAGTATAACCAGAATGTGTAGAAATCTCATAATAATGTTTTTTCAAATATAACAGCTTTTCAATTCTTAAAAGGTAATATTACATGACTTTATTGGGGTAATAAATCACAATAAAATGATTAATTTTGGTTTTTAACAAAAAGGAAAAAATGAGTAACAAAAAGGGAAAAGTACAAGAAGCCATTGATGAAAAGTTATTGGAGGATAGGAAAGTATTTCTTTGGGGTATGGTTGATGATGATTCTGCAAAACATGTAATTGATCGTTTATTATATCTTGATATGCAGAACAATAAGGAAATACAATTGGTAATAAATAGTCCGGGCGGCTATGTAACCTCTGGTTTTGCTATTTATGATACTATTAAATCATTAAAGAGTCCGGTCTCAACCGTTTGCAGTGGATTAGCAGCTTCAATGGGTTCTATTCTCCTCTCTGTGGGTAAGAAAGGTCGACGTTTTATACAGCCTCATGCTCGTGTGATGATCCACCAGCCAAGTGGCGGGGCAAGAGGTCAGGCTTCGAATATTGAAATCCAGGCCAAAGAAATAATCAAGACTAAAGAGATAGGAGCTAAAATTCTGGCCGAAAACTGCGGGCAAACCTATGAAAAGATCCTAAAGGACTTCAACCGCGATTATTGGATGGATGCTGCAGAATCTGTAGAATATGGAAATGTGGATGGTGTTTTAGAGTAGGTTACACTCATTTAAAAGAAAAAGACCTTCGTTTCATATTGTTCGAAGGTCTTTGAAAATATATATGGACGCCTAAGCGGAAAATTTTATTTTCTATATATACGAATAACACCCTTTGAAAAGATCTTTTTTGAAGAAAAAAATGATAAGCTATGTTTTTATTTATAAGCTGGCATAAGTCTTCCATACCCTAAAGTAATTTGCAAACCATTGATTGTTTTTGAGACTGCTTGTAATCATAACTCGAGGGAAACTTTATTTTAGTACATTTACCTTCAAACCAAACCATTCTGCAGGCTTTAATTATGAGGCAAACTCCAAAAGATATTGCTATTATAGGATCTGGATTAATT